>NZ_JAHHPN010000369.1:0-1706 GCF_024606325.1 Endozoicomonas sp. ONNA1 | reverse complement strand
TCGCCAAGACCCAATGCCTATGGTGAATGTGAACACCGATGAGTCTCACCCGGATGAGTTTTTCCCCGATCGGGCGTTTTATCTTGCTTGTCTTGAGGGAGATTTGGATCAGGTGGAAATGTCACTGGCAGACGGCGTCAATGTCGATGCCGTTATTGTCATTATGGATGATGATTCCACTGCCTTGATGTTGGCAGCTGGTGGCGGGCACAAAGATATCGTCAAACGCTTGATCAACGCCGGGGCAAATATCAACGCTGCCTGTTCGAGTGGTACCACCGCACTGTTCGTGGCTGCCCAGGCAAATAACACCGACTGCGTGAAAATCCTGATCGAAGCCAAGGCGGATCTCAACGCTGCCCGTTCTATTGGCGCCACCCCGCTGTACATCGCTGCCCAGGAAAATAACACCGACTGCGTGAAACTCCTGATCGAAGCCAAGGCGGATCTCAACACCCGGACTAAGAATGGCGCCACCCCGCTGTTCATCGCTGCCCAGGAAAATAACACCGACTGCGTGAAACTTCTGATCGATGCCAGGGCGGATCTTAACTCCCGGAATAAGGATGGCGTCACCCCACTGTTCATCGCTGCCCAACAAAATAAAATCGAAAGCGTGAAAATCCTGATCGAATCCGGGGCAGATCTCAACGCCCGGACTAAGGATGGCATCACCTCGCTGTATATAGCAGCCCAGCTGGGCCATACCGACATTGTGAAAGCCCTGACCGAAGCCGGGGCTGATCCCAACATCGCCTCATCGAATGGTGCCACTCCACTGCTCATCGCTGCTAAGAGAGGCAATCCCGACTCTATGGAAGTCCTGATCAACGCCGGGGCAGATCTCAACGCCGCCACGTCGAATGGCTACACCCCGGTGTCCATCGCGATCAAGTTTGGCAATACCAATTGCTTGAAAGTCCTGATCGAAGCCAAGGCAAATCTCAACGCCCGGACTCATTATGGTTACACCCCACTGTTCATTGCTGCACAAGAAAATAACACCGACTGCGTGAAACTCCTGATCGAAGCCGGGGCGGATCCCAACGCCCGTAATGAGGATGGCGCCACCGCGCTGTTCGTAGCAGCCTGGAAGGGCAATACCGACATCGTGAAACTTCTGATCAACGCCGGAGCTGATCCCAACATCGCCCTACCGGATGGCACCACCCCGCTATGCCTTGCTGCCCAGAAGAATAACATCGACTGCATGGAAGTCCTGATCGGGTGCGGGGCGGATCTCAACCCTCGGATTAAGCTTGGCGCCACCCCGCTGCACGTCGCCGCTTGGAAAGGCAATACCGGCTGCGTGAAAATCCTGATCAACGCCGGGGTTTATCTCAACACTGCCATGTCGGATGGCACCACCCCAATGTTCGTCGCTGCCGGGAGAGGCAATACCGACTGCGTGAAAGTCTTGATCGAAGCCAATGCGGATCTAAACGCCCCCCGGACTTCCGATGGCGCCACCCCGCTGTCCATCGCAACCGAGATGGGCAATACCGACTGTGTGAAGGCCCTGACCAAGGCTGGGGCACGGTAGGGAGCAAAGACATTCTCTGTCTTGCTCTGGTTGGTAGCGATCTTTACTGTGATGCCAAGACTATCAGGGCGATCTACAAGAAACGGTGAAAAATCGAGATCCTGGCAAGGCTGAAAGCGCGATTGAGAGAACGGTTCACTGCGTAACTTGCGTTATTTTCCTG
>NZ_JAHHPN010000030.1:0-2086 GCF_024606325.1 Endozoicomonas sp. ONNA1 | reverse complement strand
AATTTCTTGCAATCCTCGCTACGGACGCTTAAGTCCGACAGGCTGCTAGATGAATTATTGTTCTGGATCTTTTTTGGAAATTAATGGTCTAAAGCATGTATAGCTTAAGAGAATTAAATGTGTTCAATAGAGGGATTTATGAATATAAACACTACTGTAACAGATGCTTACGAACCTCATAAAAACAGTCTTGCTGAGAAGAATGATGAAAGTTTTGATTCAGAGCAGAGAGTGGTTAAAAGTTTTTCAAGAAAGCGATTGGTTGAAGATAAATCCTCTGCACCGATAAAGCAGATGCGAGAATTTGGTTGTATTGTACCAGATTGCAGTCATCAGATGGTCAATCAGCCTATTCCTGATCGAAAAGTTTCTCACTGCTTTAATTCTGACGGTTGTGAGGGCATAGATGAAGTCAAAAGCAGGCCGAGCGAGATATTTAGTGCTGATGAAGTGGCAAAATGCTTTCGAAATACCATTAAAAAACTCATACACACACTGAGGTACGAAAAAATTGCAAGAGAGAGTTATGAAGATGATCAAAGAGACGAATTAACAGAAATTTTTATCGATTTTATTTTATACCGGGAAGGTCTGGTTCATGATCGGTGTTTTACGGTTGAAAGCAGCACCGATAAATATGTGGCGGGTAAGATCATCAGCCAGAAACGAGTCGAAGAGATACAGTCTTTCCTGAATGCTATTTTTACCGAACGAGCGGCAGCGGAACCTAAAAGAAACAGGAGTCGATTATTTTATAGTCTGGGGGACATTCTGGTGGATTATCTCAACAAAAGAGAGAACGTACCAAATGATGTAATCCCAAATGTTAGATTTTTTTTAATGAATAAAAATGAATTCACCTACGAGAAATTGCTGAAGGATATATTTCCATTTTTTCAAACCCTTCTTCCTTCAGGAGGCCTTTTTTCTGAGCTGGTTATCATATTTAATTTTGCCGTGAAATTCAGGCAAAAAATTATCGATAGTGGTAGTTTATTATTTTACCCGAGTAATTTGTTAACCATTGCTTTGCGTATCAACAAAATTGATATGAGAGAGTTTTTTAATCGACATGTTATGGATGTTATTTTTTTTCGGCGTTGTGATGGTATTGTCGACACTCTTTTTGATGGTTGCCCTTTATCCACTGAGAATGAAGCAAAATCGGAAAACAAATTAAACCCTAAATTTGGAGAAGAGCTTGAATATGATGTAAAAAATGTAATTTCTGATTCAGAGGGGAAGCTTGTTAGCATTTTTTCATCTCGATTCGCAGAAAAAGAGTTAACTAACCACGTTACCGCTAAAAAATTTGATTCACGCTGTGGATTTGACAGTAACTTTACCCTGTTTCCTTTTTATGATACTCGGAAGTGGTTTGAAATAATCTGCACGCCTTATCATGCTGATGATAAACTCGCGGAATTATCTTTTGAAAAGGTCATTGAAGTGACTGATTCAATGCGCAAAGACGGGTTGATTGATTATAGCTCCGGGCATAAACACGTCGATGTCTTGAGTGCCACTCAGGGTGATACTAGTGTGCTTCTGGCTTTGGAGTCTGAGATCCAGCGAAACCCTTTTTTGCTGAGGGCATTTGGAAATAATGATCGTATCCTGCAGAACGATGAAGCCAAATGGTATAAAACATTTGCTGATTATAATCCAGACACAAAGCTATTTGCAGTGAAGCGGTTAAATTGGATCATTGATCGATATAATAAAAAAATAGAAGAAGGTTGTACTGAAGAGTCAAGCTATAAAAGCAACAATGATTCGGAAAAAAAAGACAGGCTTAATCAATTTGTGCATTTTTATAACCAACTTGTTCATATGACGACTATACAAAGGGGGCTTGGTGGAGTGGGTGACGATTATATGGAAAAGTACATGGCTATTTCTTTATTACATATTACCGGAGCAAGTAAAGTCAAAAAATTATCAACGCTGGAATTTCGTTTTTTCCGTTGTCCAAAAACGGTACAGGAAATCAAATTGATTAACCAATTTTTACACGCATTATTTCAGTACATTCATCAGTGCAGAAAGGATAAAATCCCTTTGCAGCCTGTCCCTGAAAATATCC
>NZ_JAHHPN010000368.1:0-8129 GCF_024606325.1 Endozoicomonas sp. ONNA1 | reverse complement strand
GACCTCTGCTTTTTCTGATGTGTTGCGTCTCTGATGGTGCGGCTCGAAAGAACTCTTGCGAAACCATCGTACAGGGTAAAAAATAGCCTCCTCTGAACCACAAGTTCTTTAAGGAGGCCATTTTCGAGACCGGCACATCCAAACCCACATCAGGATTGATGATGCCATCAATATTTTGTATCCGGTTGCAGCTGTCATTCTTATTCATGTCTGCTTTTGTAGTTGGGATTTTTACTATAAATTTCAGGCTCATGGATTATAACTCTAATAATAAGAGTTCAAAGTGATACTCCCCGCCCTTTCGAGGGTTTACGGCGTTTTTGCTAACCGGCTTTCAGGAAGCCAGCACACCGACATCCAGAACCGGGGCGGCATCAATACTTTCTGCATCCATCATGTTAGCTACCCGTTGCAGGGCAGAGAGAAGCTGGGTTTTTTCCCAGTCTTCCAGAGACTCAAAGCGCTCGATGAATTTTTCATGGAGCAGGGGCGGGGTGCTTTTAAGAACACTCATTCCTTCGGTGGTCAACCGGGCATTCACAATACGTTTATCTCTGGTACTCCTGACCCTTTCAATGTAATGGCGATCTTCCAGACGGTTGAGGATGGTCGTTACTGTCGCCTGGCTCAGTGATACGTCCTGGGAGATTCTTTTGACTGTCACATCGCCCAGGGTTTCTATTGCTCTGAGCACCATCACCTGAGGGATAGTGAGCCCGCATACTTTGATCATTCGCTTCGAATGCAGGTCTGTGGCCCGGATGATTTGTCGTAAAGAAACAAGAACATCGTTCCAATAACAGGATTCGGACATAGGGATCTCTTGGTCTATTCAGATGTTTGACCCAACTATGTGCCACAAATGGATCAGAAAAACAAATATAATTTGATCACTAAATATTAGACATATAATATTTCCCGCTCTTTCGCCTGAAATTGTTCATGAGACCAATTAATGCCCATGCCAGGCGTACCAAAAAAATAAGCACAGGGAACCAAATTGATAGACGATAGTCCAAAACTTAAGTTATCCGAAAAAACAGAGACAGGACTAAAAGATATGAACGAAATGACAGTACCCAGCAGCCCAAATAGCAAGTTAGCACTTTATCAAAAGCCGGACGACGATTGCCCTATTTGTTTAGAAACTTTTGCCGGAAGGAAAGTCATGGTTCTCGAAAAATGCAAACATATGTTTCACAAAGCCTGCCTGGAGCCCTGGCTATCTGAGAATTCAACCTGTCCTTCTTGCAAAACCTTTCTCGCGACAAGAGAAGTTCAAGTATTTCTTTACAGTGTCAGTGATAGAGCCATTAATCAAGCCAGAGCATTATCATCGAGTCTTTCTGCTACGACCCGTGTGACCGGTGACTCCCCTACAGACAGTCAGAGTTCGGATCGGCAGAACTGGGAGGATCGGGCCTTTGCATCGGCTTGGTTGGAAGCAGGCAGCTCAAGAGCCTCAGCTTCTTTTGCTGCTATCTTGGGTAGGGGGACGTCAGGCTCCTCTCCAGACAACAGTAAGACGTAGGCAACGATTCGTATCGTTAAATAATCCGAGGCGCTGATTCCGTCACCTTTGCAGGCACCTTAACATCATTACTTGCTGCCAGAGCGCGTGTCTTGGCCAGAGAGTCGGTCAGTCAGTTTTGACATCCTCCCACTGATTCAAAGAAATCAATGGGGGTTACCATTAGGATGCAGGTCTGTGGCCGGATGACTTGTCGCAAAGAAACGAGAACATCGTTCCAATAACAGGACTCAAAATAGTGATCTCTTGGTGTATCCAGATGTTTGACTCGACTGTTTGCCACAAGTGGAGCAGAAAAACAAACATAATTTGACCACTAAATATTAGACATGTAACATTTTTCCGCTCTTTCGTCTGAAACTGTCTATTATTGATGTAGTCCCAAAGTCTTCATTTGAACAACTTAATTAAAACAGCTTCAGCCAAATAACCATCTACCCTGACTCCGGGAGCCTCCCATTTTATGTCTGACCCTTCAGAATCACGTCACAGTCTTAACTTGCCCGTCTTTATTGGCGCTTCCAGTGTCATTCTTTTAATAGTGGTCTGTACGGCTCTGTTTCCCGATCAGGCCGAACTTTATTCCACAATGCTGCAAACGGGCATAATGACCAATGCCAGTTGGTTTTACGTGACGGCGGTCGCCATCATCCTCATTGGTGTTGCTATTGTCGGCCTCTCCCGTTATGGCGATATCAAGTTGGGCCCCGACCATTCCGAGCCGGATTTCAGCTTTAGTTCCTGGTTTGCCATGTTGTTTTCAGCCGGTATGGGGATTGGCCTGATGTTTTTTGGCGTGGCGGAACCCGTCATGCACTTCCTGACACCTCCCGTGGGCGATCCGGCATCCATTGAGTCCGCCCGGGAATCCATGAGGATTACCTTTTTCCACTGGGGTTTTCATGCCTGGGCCATCTATGCCATTGTGGCCCTGATACTGGCATTCTTTGGCTATCGTCACAATCTGCCTTTAACCCTGCGTTCGGCTCTTTATCCGATTGTGGGTGATCGTATTCATGGTGTCATCGGGCATGTCATTGATGTCTTCGCCATTCTGGGTACGACCTTTGGTGTGGCAACAGCATTGGGTTATGGCGTGCTTCAGGTCAACTCGGGCCTGAATTACCTGTTCGATATCGATGTAAGCACCCATGTCCAGGTGGTTTTGATCGTTGTAATTACTGCTCTGGCCACCTTGTCCGTTGCCTCAGGTCTTGATAAAGGAATTCGCCGTTTATCTGAGATCAATCTGCTGCTCGCAGTGTTGCTAATGGCCATGGTCATTATACTCGGGCCTACCATTTTACTGTTGCAGTTACTGGTGCAGAATATTGGTAGTTACCTGTCTGATATTGTCGACAAAACATTCAATCTCTACGCCTATGAACCTACCGACTGGATGGGTGGCTGGACTCTGTTTTACTGGGCGTGGTGGTTGTCCTGGTCACCTTTTGTCGGCATGTTTATTGCCCGTATCTCCAGAGGCAGAACCATTCGCGAGTTTATCTGTGGTGTACTGTTTGTCCCTGCCTGCCTGACCTTTATCTGGATGACGGTATTCGGAAACACTTCCATTGATCTGATTATGAATCATGGGGCGACAGACCTGGCTGATATTGTTCAGGTTGATGTCTCGCTGGCGCTCTTCAAGTTTCTGGAGTATTTCCCGGCCACAGAATTCCTCTCAGGAATTGCCATTATCATGGTGGTGGTATTCTTTGTCACCTCTTCCGACTCCAGTGCCATGGTGATTGATATGCTGGCTTCTACGGGTGAAGGGAAAACTCCGGTCTGGCAGCGTGTGTTCTGGTCTTCATTGATTGGTCTGGTGGCACTGGTACTGATGCTTGCCGGAGGACTCAAGGCTCTCCAGACGGCCACGATTGCTACGGCTTTACCATTTTCTATCGTGTTGTTGGTTTCCGGCTATGGACTGCTAAAAGCACTGGCACTGGATACCGCCAAAAAAGAGAGTCTGACCCAAACCACGCTGGCTCCGAGCCATGCCAATGTCTCTATTCCATGGCAAACCCGATTGCAGAATATTACTCACTTCCCTGAACGTAAAAGTGTCAGGGTTTTCATGCGAAGTGTGGTGCTACCCGCCATGAAGTCCCTCTCCAGAGAGTTGGAAGAACAGGGTGTGGAAACTGGCATAGACTTTGACCGAAACAAGAGCATTGTCTCTCTGAATGTGTTTCATGGTGAGGAACAGGACTTTCTCTACAAGGTCAGCCCACGTTCCTACGTTCAACCCAGCTTTGTCATTGATGATGAAGAAGAGAGTAAGTACTACCGTGCAGAAGTCTTTTTGAGGGAGGGCGGTCAGGACTACGATATTATGGGCTGGACCAAAGATCAGGTCATTGGCGATATTATTGATCAGTACGAGAAACATATGCACTTTCTGCATATGGTTCGCTGATTCAATGGCGCCCTGGTGGAAAGCTGTCGTTTGATGGGTTCTCAATCGGGGCGCATTTCCCTGCGATACCTATTCCTTTGTTCATTTCAGCGGCAAGCCTGAGGAAAATTTTCCAGAATATTCTGATCATGAGTGATCAGTGGAATATTCTGCACCTGAGCATCAGCGCAAATGAGCCGATCAAAAGGATCTCGTGTCCAGGGCAGCAGAATGCCCTCGTCCACAAGCCTCGACATGGGGGTTTTCGACATAGTGAGACCAATTTCGGTATAAAGGAATTGGATAATATTGGCTGGCGTCTCAGCAATTCGACCGATCTCATACAGGTACTGAAGCTCAAACCCGGCCATTTCGGGCAGCACGATATCATTGTTGTCCAGCATGACTTTGACTTCGGGAGAGAGTTTTCTGACTTGCCTGGAATGTAAAAAGACGGCTATATGAGTATCAATTAAAACCATTCTCAGGCTCCCAGTTAAACACTGATTCACTCTCCAGCCCCTCCTCATCGCCAATGATTATGGATTGCTCACCCATACTTTCCAGTCTTTTCAGCTTAGAGCCTTTATTTGTCAGGCTAATCGTCAGGCTGACACCACCACGATCAATGGCCACGGGTTCTCCTGTTCTGATGATCTCATCAAAGATGGTGTAGATGTTTTTCCTGAGATTGGTCAGGTTGATTGGCTCTTGTCCATTCTGCTGATTTGCCATGTTGTGCCTATCTTTTGTTGAGGTGTGTACGTTATATTTTAGTTACGTACATATAAAAGTAAATTCTCAGTCTCTTCCAATATGGAATGAGCCTGGCCCAAACCACCCTGGCTCCGAGCCATGCCAGTGATTCCATTCCATGGCAAACCCGATTGCAGAATATTACTCATTATTCCAGAGCGCAAAAGTGTCAGGGGGTTCATGAAAAGTGTGGTGTTACCCGCCATAAAGTCCCTGTCCAGAGAGCTTGAAGAACAGGGCGTGGCAGTCGGCATAGACTTTGACTGAAACAAAAGCATTGTCTTTCTGAATGTGTTTCATGGTGAGGAACAGGATTTTCTCTACAAGGTCAGCCCCCGTTCCTACGTTCAGTCCAGCTTTGTCATTGATGATGAAGATAGTAAGTACTAACGTACATAATTTTTTTTGAGGGAGGGCAGTCAGGACTAAGATATTATGGGCTGGACCAAAGATCAGGTCATTGGTGATATTATTGATCAGTACGAGAAACATATTTATGGATATGGGGTCAAAATATGTTGTCCTGAGTCCCAAGGATTTAAGGTTCTTACCATTGAAAAATCGGTGACATTTCTAGTCACAACCAGCATTTGATTTGTCTTAGCTATGCCGGCAATCATTGCATCTCTCTCAGATTTAGGGTCAGGGACATGAAATTCGGCAGCACAGACTGCAGATTTACCATCGAAAGATAAAACTCTGTCCTCAAAAGCAACCTTTATTTTTTTTTCCATCCATGATCGCAAAGATGCTCCTTGCTTTTTGTCTTTTCGCTCCATCTGAAGAATGCCGATTTCAAGCTCCAATATTGAAATGGATGAAATGTATAGATCAGAAAAACTAGTATTTGATAGCCATCTAAGCACCTCAATATCGCTCTTTCCTGCTTCTGCTTTTCTCAGCTCAGAAATCACATTGGTGTCCAATAGATACACATCAAAACTCCTCAGGCTTAAGGTCTATCTTTCCAAGTTTTGGTGGTTCGAACTCGAAATACTCTTCTTTGCTTCCAAGCGAAGATAGCATTTCCAGAACGTTTTTCTTTTCGCCCTTGAGCCTTTGATACTCCTCGATATTCAAAAGAACATGAGTGGTCTTACCTCTTGTTCTAATGAATACTGGATTCTTTTCGGCTAAGTTCTTTGCCTCGCTGGTTTTTTGGTTAAACTCTCTGGAACTGTATATTTGTGACATAGCTCTGTCCTGTTTCATCGGTAATTGTAGTAATGTTACTATAATTACTGGGTAGGGTCTAAAATGTCCTTCCCGGACTCCCTGGTGAACTACTCGCCCCTAAAGGAGCGAGCTTCCAATACTGAGCACCTACCAAAGTAGATGCCGTCCCTTTATTAAAGGAGAGACAGAAACTTACGATTACCGACGTACAACGTGATGTAAGGTAGTCATAACGGATGCTTGCAGGCACCTCAGGTGTCAGACCTTTCTCTGTACAAGGCAATGATTAAAGATCTGACCCCTGATGTTCCGACAATTCGGCTAACAACCGCCATCATCGCCATAACTGAAGCCACCGAAATGGTAGGAATGACCATAGCTACTACTATCTGGTTCCCTTTTTTTCACCCTGGATGCAGGCCTATGTTCTGCACCGTGCATCATTAGCTCTCTGAGGATATGGCGGTTTTGATAGTACTCACTGTAGTAGTGAGCATAAGTGTATGCTGTCCAATGAGTGGGTCTTTCCGATAGGCAGACGACGCTATCATTAATATTTCGCAGAATATCCGGGGCGTTAAGAAGGGACTTAACGGTATGGGTATTACCTTTTTTTATTGCCAGCATCAGGAGCGTCTCACCCATCAAATTCTTACAGTTGAGATTAAAAAGTGCTCGCCCATTAGCATCTTTTAAATTCACCAGATACGTCGTTGCTGCTGCCGGGTCAAGATAGTTCGTCACTACATCCATGATAAGCTTGGAACCTGTCTGGCATTGTTTTAAAACGCTGACCAGAAGGGGATTTTCTTTCAACAAAGCATTGCAAAATGACCAACACTTTCTCATGACTGCATATTGAAAGGCATAAACGGCAAGTAACTTTGTCTGCCCGTTCCGAGTCAACTTAATCTGAGCTTCAGGCTGATTCCGCAGCGCTTTTAAAGTAAATGTCTGCTGCTGGTCATCGGTAATCTTATAACCCAACCAGGCATTAAAAATCAGCTCCAATAAATGATAATCAGATTTGTTTTGTTGATGCACACTGGCTTTTGCATCAAGCAGTAAACTAACCATTGCCCAACGATTTGCCAGGGCTGCTGCCATTATTGGTGTGTTGCCACTTTTAGGGCTTTGATGGTTGATATCAACACCCGCTCCTCTCAACAAACTTTCAAGGGCAACCATATTATTAGCAACGGCTTTTCTGTAAAGCCTTTGACCAGATTTCGTCTGGGCAAAACGTTGAAGCAGCTGTTCGGCTCGTTGCAGTTGATCGCTCACCGGACTCACAGGCGAAAAATCATGGGTTGAGTTTTTGAAGAAATCATTCAGTGCGTCTTTTACCAATCCTTCATACTTGCGAGTCTGCAAGAAACCAGGACGAATGTTGATACAACGAACATCATCGGGCTTAATTTCCGGGTAGAGATCTTTTGCAAGCAGTATGGCTTTCAGCAGCGCTTTCTCACTGAGTTCACTGAGAGGTTCTTTTCGTCCACTGGTCTGTTGCATTCCACCCCCGTATAAAAGTGAGGAATCTAATAATCTTTTGAGTTGTTCGCGCCATCCACCGTCAGCCTCTGAGCAGAATGGTGAATCACTGACGGTTTCAGCGTTGTCCCTGTTACCTGTTGCACGGCTGGTATATTCCGCTGTAACCATTGGGGTGGGCATTGCATGTGCGAACCGGGAGGATATATTGCTGCATTCGGTCGTCGTTCGATCAGCCAGTGTAACTGCCGCTGAATAATCCCAAGGGAGTGGAGGCTGCTTTCCCGCAACTGAAGGTGTGTTGCCAAAGCTGCCAGCACTGACGCAGGAGCTGGCTCGACCCTGAAAATTACCCGGTTGATTACATTCACTGTACGAACCAGAGGCTGAGCTAAGCACTCTTTCAACATTCAGGTTTACGGCTGGATGCATACGATTCTCCCTTCATTATTCATCGCTTTAATTATATTGATCCTAAGATTCAGACTCGAAAAGGTATCAAAAAGTTCCATGATTCAGTTCGATTTAAGTTGAGGGTAAAAGGTTCTGCTCTTTCACAGCGCGGTATTTTCAGTGTGCAGAAATTCAGCTCCTTCCAAATAAGTGTTGGTGCTTTTCAACAGAGCCTCTGACAATGACAGGCAGCTGCTCTGTAGGGGACAATTTCGAGACAAAGCTTGATATGAAAGGATGAATAGGTGGCCGATAGCAAATATTCTGCAAGCCCATTACCTCAAGCAGTCACCTTTCGTGCAACACACCCATTCA
>NZ_JAHHPN010000367.1:0-6300 GCF_024606325.1 Endozoicomonas sp. ONNA1 | reverse complement strand
GATCAGACCATGAAGATGTATAAGCATGGCTGGGAGAAATACTTCAGGGACAATGTGCCTAAATGGTCATTCTCCCATACAGAAAGTATTCCTTACTCTTACACCCTGGGTACCTTCTTCGAATGACAACATGTTCATGATAAGAGAAATACGCCTCAATCAAGCTTTCGATCCACGGCCATGAAACCAACACAGGCTGGTCTTGAGGCCTTCGATCTTGATGAAGCTCCGGGTAATAACTATAAGAATACCCACGGCGAACTTTGATATCAGGGACCAATAGGTCCCCCCATCATCGCCACCCAAAAGAAGCCAGTATGGAGAGGGATTCATACAGCTTTCTTTTGATCAGGCTACCGATTAACCCTTATCAGAAGGTATGAATGAATGTATTCCTTGCGTGAAAAAACAGTTCGAATGAATAACTCTCAGATAAACTCAGAAAAAGAGACACTTAACTGGCTGACTGACACTCTCTATGCCCTCGGGAAGCCAGAGCTATTAAAGTGTATATCTGTCAGAAAACTCTACTCTTCTGCTGTTCCGGCGGCCTCGTTCATGGCCATATTACTGGCGTTGGGCTTTGCCACTGTGAACCATGCAGACTGGAGTGATGCAGAGGAGGACGGCGATCAACCTTTCACTGAACAGTTCATAAATGAAGATGATGATTCAGGGATTCCGGAACCGGCTCCCGATGAACCGGACCTTGATGAAATGGAAGATCAGGGGGAGCTGGAAGGTTACGACCCCGAAGAGGCAGATTAGCTCCGGCTCCGACCCGGAGATTTTGTGTAAGAGCTCAAAACCTCTGGTGTGCACTGGGTTCTGGACAATTCAGTTGTCCTTTTTGAACTGAAGAGCGACCGAATTCATACAGTATCTCAACCCTGTGGGCTCAGGCCCGTCTGGGAATACATGCCCCAGATGCGCGTTGCAGGCAGAGCACACCACTTCTATCCGGTCCATACCCAGACTTTTGTCTTCAATGTATTTTACCGCCTCTTTATCCACTACTTCCCAGAAGCTGGGCCAACCACAACCTGCATCAAATTTAGTAGTGGATTCGAACAATATTTGATCACAACAGACACAGCTATAACGACCTTCACCATCAAAATGAACGTATTCACCAGAAAAAGGTCGCTCAGTACCCTTCTGCCGACAGACGTGATACTGCTCTTCGGTCAGCTCTTCCTGCCATTGGGCATCGGTTTTTTCAACTTTCATACCAACTCCAGCTTCCATAACGGAAATATCCGGGTTTAAGCCGTGCACTGTTGCCTTAAAGCGATCATAATGCCTGCCAGAGAGAACATTTTTTACCCGCTCTTGTCTATTTATAGTCAGGTTGATGATGTTCCGGAGAATCATATGACCTGACCCATAACAATCAAGGCACTGACACCACTCATTGATGGAACAATACTCAGGCTGCCCCGGATAACAGAATACAAAAAGACAATCGGCCTTTCATCGGCCACAGGAAAAAAACCATGAAGGATATTGAGAAGTCCCTGAAACTGGAAAACGTCTGCTACGAAATACGTGGTCCGGTATTGCGCGAAGCCAGAAGACTGGAAGAGGAAGGCCAACGTGTTCTGAAACTCAACACCGGCAACCCTGCACCTTTCGGCTTTGATGCACCTGAAGAGATTATTCAGGATGTCATTCTCAACCTTCCCAACTCCCAGGGCTATACCGACTCCAAAGGTTTGTTTTCGGCGCGCAAGGCTGTGATGCACTACTGTCAGCAGAAAGGTTTTCCCGGTGTCGAGCTGGAAGACATTTTTATCGGTAATGGCGTCAGCGAACTGGTCGTCATGGCCATGCAGGGCTTGCTGAATAACGGTGATGAAATTCTGATCCCGGCACCGGACTACCCCCTCTGGACTGCAGCTGCCAACCTTTCAGGAGGCAGAGCAGTTCACTACCTCTGTGACGAGCAATCTGACTGGTATCCGGACCTGAATGATATTCGCAGTAAAATCACCGCCAAGACCCGGGGCATTGTTGTCATCAACCCTAACAATCCTACGGGTGCCGTTTACCCACCTGAGCTGCTGCAGGAAATCATCAAGATTGCCCGCCAGCACAGCCTGATTGTTTTTGCTGACGAGATCTATGACAAGATTCTCTTTGACGGGACAGAGCACACGGCCATGGCTTCTCTGGCGGATGATGTGTTCATGATTTCATTCAACGGGCTCTCCAAGTCTTATCGTGCAGCCGGCTTTCGTTCTGGCTGGATGGTCGCCAGCGGTCCCAAACATAAAGCCAGAGATTATCTGGAAGGCCTGGAGATGCTGGCCTCCATGCGCCTGTGCTCGAACGTTCCTGCCCAGCACGCTATTCAAACAGCACTGGGGGGTTACCAGAGCATCAATGACCTCATACTTCCCGGCGGCAGACTTCTGGCACAGAGAGATGTGATCTATGAGCGCCTGAATCAGATACCCGGCGTCAGCTGCGTAAAACCCAGGGGAGCCCTTTATGTGTTCCCGAAACTGGACCCGAAAAAATATCCGATTCACGACGATGAACGGCTGGTACTGGACTTGCTGATTCAGGAAAAAATCCTGCTGGTGCAGGGTCGCGCCTTCAACTGGCCGAACCCGGACCATCTCAGGATTATTACCCTGCCCAGAGTTGAAGATCTGGAGATGGTGGGCGATAAACTTGAACGATTCCTTAGTAGGTACAAACAATAATAAAGAGTGTTCAGTCAACCCTGGCCGTTACACAACGGCCCATATGATACTGATCACAGGATTCTGGAAACCAACATTCTGAACATGGCTGACATTCACATCGACGATTTTTTTCATGACTGTGCCAAGACCCTGGTACATCTCTATAATGTCTTCCCAAGACAGACCTCTCTGTACGTCGACGACATTATTTCCCCCGAGCCAGTGGATGAATTCGGATTGCCCGGAAAACGGCATCAAGCCTGTTTTGACAGTTTTCTCTGGCTGGCACGGGAAGGTTATATACACTATGCCGAGAGAGTTCGAATGCAAGGGCTGGATCAGGTGGTTCTGACCGAAAAAAGTTTCCTCAGGCTCAGTATGCCAAGCCTGACGACCGAACTTGAAGACCTGCCAGAACCGATTCTTATGAAAAAGGGGACTCTGGGCTGGCAGTTTCGTGAAACATTAAAATCCGGGAGTACACACCAGCTAAACCAGCTCTGCCAGCAATTTTTTACTGATAAAGCCTGATGAACTGTAAACAACTGTAAAATGGCTGAATGAGGATTGAAATCCGAACTCTGCGCCTCCATATTCCCAGTGTCCAACCAGAAAAGGTAACCATTCGGTAATGAAAAGAATTCTGCTATTTCTATTAACCAACCTTGCTGTCATCGCAGTCGCCAGTATCACTCTTAACATCCTTGGCGTGGGTAGCTACATCACAGCCCAGGGACTCGATATGAAGTCGCTGCTGGCTTTCTGTGCAGTTTTCGGTTTTGCCGGTTCATTGGTTTCCCTGCTCCTTTCCAAAACCATGGCCAAGATGGGCACAGGCACCCAGATTATCGATCAACCCCGTACGGCCCAAGAGCGCTGGTTACTGGATACGGTTAAGGAACTCTCTGAAAAAGCCGGCATTGGCATGCCGGACGTGGGGATTTTCCCCTCTCCGGAAGCCAATGCTTTTGCCACCGGCTGGAACAAAAACGCCTCACTGGTTGCCGTGAGCCAGGGCCTGCTCGATCGCTTCAGCCCAAGA
This sequence comes from Endozoicomonas sp. ONNA1, assembly GCF_024606325.1. Lineage (NCBI taxonomy): Bacteria > Pseudomonadati > Pseudomonadota > Gammaproteobacteria > Oceanospirillales > Endozoicomonadaceae > Endozoicomonas > Endozoicomonas sp. ONNA1. The sequence continues at coordinate 2,565 of NZ_JAHHPN010000367.1, read as the reverse complement.
GAAGCAAGAGCCGTAATCGGTCACGAAATCGGTCACGTTGCCAACGGTGACATGGTGACGCTGGCACTGATTCAGGGAGTTGTGAACACCTTTGTGATGTTCTTCGCCCGCATCATCGGCTACGCCGTGGACAGCTTCCTCCGTCGTGACGAAGAAAGCAGTGGCCCGGGTATCGGCTTCTACGTCGTAAGTTTTATTGCCGAGATCGTGCTGGGTATTGCCGCCAGCGCTATTGTGATGTGGTTCTCTCGTAAACGTGAATTTCGTGCCGATGAAGCAGGTGCCGAGCTGGCAGGTCGTGGCGATATGATTGCCGCCCTGGAGAGACTGAGAGCTGAATACGACGCCCCTAGTGCAATGCCTGCCACCATGACGGCCTTCGGTATTCGCAAGAATGGCCAGGGTGGATTATCCGCCCTGTTCTCAAGCCACCCTCCGCTTGAAGATCGAATTCAGTCTCTGCAATCCCATCGCTGATGAGATTTCTTGCTTTAAAAGGCTCGCTGACGCGGGCCTTTTTTTCTGAAAAACAAAACCGCAACAGCTCCAGACAAGAACAGGATTTTACTATGAAAGCACTGCTGCACTTCGCTTGTCAGCCATTAACGCAGAGAGCAAAGGCGGGATCAGCCCTCGGGTTCCGGGAACCTTTCCAGCTCTCCCATGCAGAGGATCTGTTTTAAGACGCTTGGTTGCCATCGGCAACAACCTCTTTTCTAAACCAGAGACCGGAGAATATTACTTTGGCTTCAGAGACAAGCTCTTTATAATAAGCTTTTATTTCTAATCCAGCTGCTTATATGCCTATTGAACATTCTGATCCCATCTGGGTTCTCAACAGCGAAAGCCTTGACCACTATTGCCAAAGGTGGCTTCAGCTGGATGCCATCGCACTGGATACCGAGTTTATTCGAACCGATACCTTTTACCCTATTCCCGGACTTATTCAGGTGGGTACCCGTGATAAGGTTTTCCTGATTGACCCGCTCAGCATTCAGGACTGGAGTTCCTTTGGCCGGGTTCTGCAATCTGAATCTGTTGTCAAAGTCCTTCACGCCTGCGGTGAAGATCTCGAAGTTTTCAATATTCTGACCGGTTGCCTACCTGTTGCATTGCTGGATACACAGCTTGCTGCAGCCTATGCAGGGCTGGGACATTCATTAAGCTATCAGAATCTGCTGAAAACGCTTCTGAAAGTTGACCTCCCAAAGGATGCTACTCGTTCAGACTGGCTTCAGCGTCCACTGACTGAAGCCCAGATCAGCTATGCCACACTTGATGTCGTGCATCTGCTGGAAGCGTACGAGCTATTACTCGAAAAACTGGAAGGCAAGCCTCAGTTGCAATGGCTCAAAGAGGATTGTGATGCCTTACTCACTTCGCCATTGTTCCCTATCCCCAACGAAATCTGGAAAGATGTCAAGCGTGCCTGGCAATTGCGGCCTCAACAGCTGGCGGTTTTACAAAACATCTGTGAATACCGTGAAATGGAAGCCCGAAAGAGTAATACACCACGCAACCGGATCATCCCCAAGGGATGCCTGTGGCCAATTGCCCGTTATATGCCAGACAATATGCGTTCACTCTCTTCCATTCAGGATATGAAACCCAAGACCCTGAGAAAATACGGCGAGGTTATTCTGAATCTGGTCAGACAAGCCAAAGACAGCCCGGAAGCTGACTATCCGGATCAACTCCCTGCTCCTCTGCCCAAAGCCGCCAGAAACTATAACAAACTGATCAAGGCCTGGGTGCATCACAAATCGGATGAGCTGGATATGCCTGTAGAGTTGTTATTCCCGGGCAAAATGTCCAACGCTCTCTTACGTCAGTGGCAGAGCAGTGGCCGTTTTTCGATACCAGAGAGCATTAAGGGCTGGCGACAGCAGGTAATTGCCGAGCCCTTAATTCTGGCACTGAAAGAGTACAAAGAAGACCAGAGATAACACAGGATACAAGTACCTGTTACTCTTCTGGTCCTGAGCATCTTCAAGATGGTATTGATATTATGTCTAAAGTCCTTGCCTCCATTTTCAAAAGTAGCAAACACAACGAAATGTACCTCTACGTTGACAAACGCAACCAGCTGGAGAAAATACCCGAAGCGCTTCATCAGGCCTTCGGTAAAGCCGTTCATGTAATGGATATTCTGCTGACACCCGAGCGCAAACTGGCCAGGGCTGACATTGAAAAAGTGATGTCCGAGCTTCAGGAAAAGGGTTTTTACCTACAGATGCCTCCAACCGAAGCAGACTATATTCAGCACCTTCCTGAAGAACTGCTGAGCTTTAACGACCCGGTATGAAAACAACGCTGTTCACTTAATTAGCACCTTAACGAGGGTTGATGATTTCATAGTGCTACATGAGCATTAAGAACTGCTTGTTGAAGAAGATTTCCTTCCATGTCATTTTGTCATCGGTTAACCCGCCGCAGGTGATTGAAATACGGACGTGAACATTGCACTTCAGATCATGCCCGGACATGTGCAGTACCTTTCCCTCCTGAGCCTGTGACAAGCAAAATCAATCACTTGACTTTGCATCATCAAGCTTTCGTTTTCGG
>NZ_JAHHPN010000366.1:0-1346 GCF_024606325.1 Endozoicomonas sp. ONNA1 | reverse complement strand
CCCATTGGGTTTACCTTCTCTTTCTTGTACATATCCATCATGGCCTGAGACATCTTCTGACGATCGTCACCATATCTCTCTTTCAGCTCCTGCATCTTTGGCCCCAGCTTACGCATTTTAGCCATAGAGCGGAAGCTGGCCTGGTTCAACGGATAGAATACTGCCTTCACGCAGACCGTCAGCAGGATGATTGCCCAGCCCCAGTTGCCCACCAGAGAGTGGATAAACTGCAGCAACATGAACAATGGTTGAGCCAGGAACCAAAGCATACCGAAGTCCATGGTCAGCTGCAGGCCGTCTGCCAGGTTCTTCAGAGCAGGTTGGTCTTTAGGACCTGCATAGAGTGTCGCACCGGTGGTCACTTTCTCTCCGGGATTTACTACCAGAGGGTCATTGTAGAAACCCACCATAAAGTATTCGTTGTTACGAGATACTTGGGTGTAGTAATTGTGAGGCTTGTGCTGGTCTGGCACCCAAGCACTTACAAAGTAGTGTTGAAGAATGGCTGCGTAGCCACCATCAACTCTTTCCTTGAAAGGCTCTTTGCTGAAATCATCAAAAGGCAGCTTCTTGTATGGCTCGTCAAGTGAACGGACAGCAGCCCCCAGGTAAGTATTCATGGGTGCACTGGAATTCACAGAGCTCGGGTCTTCTGAACCATCACGCTTCAGCTGAGCGTAGAAGGTAAACCCAATGGGTGGCTGCCTGCCGATTCTTGTTCAGATGCCGGTATTCATCGCCCTTTACTGGGTACTGCAGGAGTCTGTAGAACTGCGTCAGGCCCCCTGGCTTGGCTGGATTCAGGATCTGTCCCAGATGGACCCTTACTTCATCCTGCCGCTGATCATGGGGGCTTCAATGTTTGCACAACAGATGCTGAACCCAACGCCTCCCGATCCTGTACAGGCCAAGGTAATGAAGTTGATGCCACTGATCTTTACCGTATTCTTCCTCTGGTTCCCTGCGGGTCTGGTGTTGTATTGGGTAACCAACAACATTCTGTCGATTATTCAGCAATACATCATCACCCGAAAGATCGAGAGGGAAGACTCCTGAGTCTGGACCTCTCAAAAAAAACGGACTGTGACGGTCCGTTTTTTTTAGATGTTTGAAGGCCATAGCGCCAGCCCACGCCTTGAATTAGACTACGCGATTATTTTTCTCAGCCAGTTATTGCTATGTCCGACCTTAGCGCACTCCATAAAGACACTATTGCCGCTCAGGCTACCGCTCCCGGCAGGGGCGGAGTGGGTATCATCAGGGTCTCCGGCCCTGAGGCTTTGCGGGTAGCCAGAGAGATTCTGAAAAAGGAACCCAGTCCCCGCTACGCATATTACGGTCCTTTT
>NZ_JAHHPN010000365.1:0-1953 GCF_024606325.1 Endozoicomonas sp. ONNA1 | reverse complement strand
TTCCATCGCTGTGAAGTTCAGGAAAAGGGAAGGACAGAGTCGTGCCAACAGCACCATCATCATTCTGAAAGATCCCTGCACTTCCAATTTACAGGATTTGACGGAACGGGAACGTTATCTCAGCTGGAATAAACTCAAGGAGTGGGGATTGACTCATGACTGATGCACTGAAATTACCCAAGAAACAGCGTTCATTTTGCTACCTGGCCGGGCTATATGAAACCGATTCTGAAACGGTTCTGAAAGCCTGCCTGGAAAATGATAGACCCAATGAAGCTTCTGACATTGTCAGCTCTGGAGCTTTGACTCCGGGCGGTTTGGCTTCCGTCATCCCCATTGATACCGACGACGGAGAGCTCTGGCTGGAGGTGATTGAGAGAAACCCGGAGCGCGAGCCGGGTGTCTATACCTGTTACTGTGTCTCCGAGGGCTTTGTTGAGGTTACGGAAGATCAGGAGCGGCAATACAAGTACGACAGAGATTGGCTAATCAAAGTGCTTAAGAACCACCTTAAGTTGTCAGGCGAACAGGTCACGGTGATTCCTGAACTGCTCGAGTGGCTGGGCAATATTCAGGTAGATGGGCAGCCCTACCAGGTTCTGCTTGCCAGACACCTGACCAGTATGAGCGGCTTCAAAAGCATTTATCAGAACTTGGAAAGTTGGCAGGGTAAGGCTCCCGGTGTGGTTCTAACAGTATCCGAGCGGTTTGACCATCTGCTTCCCTTGCCAGGCCCGTATCCGATTGTGTCGATTATGTCGCTGCTGTCTTCTGAAGGCCCTTGTGAAATAGATACCCGAAAACTGAAAGATGTACTGCGCGCAACCTTCCAGCCTGACCTTGGATCACTGGAGGTAGAGTGGGAGTACTATGGTAGCCAGGGACGGTTTGAAGCAAGTGGCTGCGAACCCTGGGATATTCGAGGTGGTCAACGCTGCAAGGTGGCGAACATGATTTACGATGCCTGGCTGGCAGGAAACCGGGGAGTAACGACTGAGCAGATCAAGGAGGAAGGCATCAGCTATACCCATCCACGAAACTGTTTCAATGACAGCGATCAGTGGGAAGACTATATCCAGTACGAGAACAGATTATGGAGCTTAAAGGCAGAGCCCCGCTCCAGACGAGCAGGCGTGTCCTAATGACAATCGGGAAAAGTTGACTTCAGCACCGGCTTCAGGCCGGTTTTTTTTGTCATTTTTTTAAGAAAATAACGCCGTCTACACTCTGTCTACTTCCCATCTACTCTCTGTCTACTCCGACTGTCCCATGATTGATCCTGCCTTTGGAAAAAACAAGAAGGAGCATGAAATGGAAGTGCAACACCTGAGCCAGAAAGAACTGGCCGACCGCTGGCGGATCAGCCCCTACACCCTCGAGAAATGGCGTATGCGTGGGTTGGGTCCCTGCTATATCAAGCTGGGTAATCGTGTCGTTTACCGGTTGTTAGATATTGAAGCGCACGAGGCTTCGCATACCCATGCGGGTACATCGCAGCCAATCTCTTGTCGGGGAGGTGAGGTATGAGCAGCGAGCAGGAAAACATCCAGAGAATGAGCGTCGCTGAACTGGCTGCCCGTTCCGGAGAAGAGTTAGCAACTTTGGTCAAAGACACTGATAAAGCCTTGGCACAACTCCAGGTGCAAAAGGATTGGTTGGAATCGGTCATTGCCTACAAGTACGTTTTCAAGGCTTCCCAGATCCGGGCAAAGCTGCAGCAGGAATTTGGTGAAATCAGCTTTGAAGATGAGGGTGTGGGAGTGCTGGTGGATTTGCCCAGGGAGGTTAGATGGGATCAGCAGAAACTAAAGACCATCGCCCAGCGCATTCAGGAACAGGGTGAAGACCCATCTGAGTTCCTGGATGTTCATTACTCAGTGCCTCAGGGGAAGTTTGATCTCTGGCCCCAAGAGATTCGTCGATCCTTCGAGCCAGCCTTGCAAGTGAAGCCAG
>NZ_JAHHPN010000364.1:0-2685 GCF_024606325.1 Endozoicomonas sp. ONNA1 | reverse complement strand
ATCGTTCAGAAGCGTAAAGATACTGAATACACGGAACAGAACCGTTATTTCCAGGAGTATCGACGCGGGCGTTATGTTGAGTTTAACCTTGTATACGACCGTGGAACACTGTTTGGTCTGCAATCCGGTGGGCGCACTGAGTCTATCCTGATGTCTTTGCCTCCTGTTGTGCGCTGGGATTACAATTGGCACCCGGAAGATGGGACAGAAGAGGCCCGTCTGTACAGTGAATTCCTGAAACCCAGAGAGTGGGTCTGATATTTAATGAGCTACCGCTTTTGTTTTTCGTGAAAGATACGGGCAACCAGTAATTCTCTGGTTGTCAGAAGGTAATAAACCACGTAAGGCGTACCGACCACTTGTATTTTGCGATAGCGTCCCACCTTATTGCCTGCCATAGGATGATCTTGCAGGCGATCCAGGTTAAATTTCAGAGTATCCAGAATTCGATCAGTGACGGCTGGACAGTGTTCATCAAGATAGGCGGCAATTTTCCGATAGTCGTTTCTGGCAGCAACTGACAACCTGACCTGCATTGACTAACGCTCCTCTTTCAGGAATTGTTCCAGAGAGATGGTTTCCATATCGCCTGATTCAACGGCACTGATTGTCTCTTCAACCTGCTGGAGTTGCCATTCTTCAGCATCCATATAATCCGTTACCACTTCCCGAATGAGCGTCGAAACATCTTTTTGATGAATAGCGGCGAGTTTGTCGAGCCGCTCGAGGTCATTTTGATCAAAACGAACGTTCTTTATCTTCATGGCCATAAGATTAATCCGTATATCTATAAAATATACAGGTTAGCATCCTGACACTATTGCGCAAGTGGTACATCCTGTCCATTTTCAACAGAGAATATTGTATGGCTGGATAATTATCTCTCCCATTTTCTACCAACATCCTCTAGAGTACCGGAAGTTTTTTAGCTGCATTCCCCGAGAAAAAAAGAATGGCCATACCTGTTGATCACTACGCTGTGATGGGGAACCCCATTGAGCACAGCAAGTCGCCAAGAATTCATGCCATGTTTGCGGAGTCCGTCGGGCACAAGCTGAGTTATAACGCCCAACTGGTTCCGGTTGATGACTTTGAAGAAGCCGTTGAACGCTTCTTTGACAATGGTGGCTACCTGGGTCTGAGTGTAACAGTTCCTTTCAAGGAGCAGGCCTGGCAGCTATCAACCGTGCGAACGGGAAGAGCTGAGAAAGCAGGTGCAGTCAATACACTCTGGATGGATGAACAAAGTACTCTCAACGGAGACAACACGGATGGACTCGGTCTGGTTCAGGATCTGACGGTCAACAACAGTGTTTCTATCAAAGGAGCGAAGGTACTGGTTTTGGGCGCTGGTGGTGCAGTAAGAGGTGTCCTTGAGCCGATCCTTGCACAGGAACCATCGGAACTGGTGATTGCCAATCGGACTGTCAGCAAGGCTGAGACTCTGGCTGGTCTGTTTCCTGAGCAACCCGTAAAAGCTTCCGGTTTTTCAGAACTCGAAGGCTCTTTTGACATCATCATCAACGGTACTTCCGCCAGTTTACACGGCGATCTGCCTCCTGTTCCGGCAACAGTCATTGCTGCTTCGACCTGCTGCTATGACATGATGTATTCAGCGTCTAATACGGTATTCAATCGATGGGCTTTGGGTCAGGGGGCAGGAGCCGTGATTGATGGTTTGGGTATGCTGGTAGAACAGGCCGCAGAGCAATTTGCTATCTGGAGAGGTGTTCGTCCTGAGACCATTCCTGTTCTGGAAATGCTCAGAAATGAACTCTCTGGAGGCTGAACGACTGAGCAGCCAAACCCGGGGGGCGGCCTCTGAAAAAAACATTTCAATAGCTTTTTCGTAATTCTCTATGCTCAGACGTTTCGAGAAAAAGGCGACTTAAAAGCAATTTTGCAGGCCGTATCCCTGGTAACGGTTTTTCGTAGGTGATACGGCGCTTTTGGGTGAACCGTCGAAAATCACGAAGCAGAAATTTATATTCTACATTTTAGCGGAAATAGGTTGATTTGATTATAATAAACGAATCGAACGATATTATGGAGACTAAAAACTATGCAGGCTCTTTCTGCTAATGAAGCCAAAACCCATTTTGGAGATATGTTGCTCAAAGCGCAGCGTAGCCCTGTTCAGATCAGTAAGAATGGTAAGCCCGTTGCTGTGGTTATCTCAGCTGACGAATACCAAAACATCGAGACGCTCAAGTTGCAAATGTTGAAGTTAAGGGCAGATCAGGCCAAAGCTGATATAGAAGCAGGCAAACTGGCTGATGGTGGTGCATTCTTTGATGAGCTGGAAGCAGGCCAACATGACTGATGGCTGCTTATCGCTTAACGCCGGATGCACAATCTGATCTGATCGAAATTCGCCGGTACACAGTAGCACAATGGGGAACTGCTCAGTCCGGAAAATACCTATCGGAACTCCGGCAAACCATTCACCTGCTTGCTGAAACGCCATCCCTTGGTAAGCATAGGACAGAGGTCGGATCAAATGTGTTGAGTTTTTCCCATTCGAGCCATGTCATCTATTACATGATGCATGAGGAAGTATTGGTGGTATTTGGTGTCTTACACAGACGAATGGTGCCGCTCAATCACCTGATCAATCGAGAGATCATCTAGCAGCCTGTCGGACTTAAGCGTCCGTAGCGAGGATTGCAGGAATTTTTAGACCAA
>NZ_JAHHPN010000363.1:0-4742 GCF_024606325.1 Endozoicomonas sp. ONNA1 | reverse complement strand
GAATATAATGAGAAAACCTACTACCGGGTAATGTCAAAGCTGAAAAAAAGCTTCAGGGCTGTTCCCCAGTCCAGAGTGGAGTCGCTGCAGGATTTTGTTGACCGGTTTAATAAAAGCCTGGAGTCATTAGGTGATGATGCCGAAGAGTACAAACTTCGCCTTAATCCTGATTTTACCGGTAATACGCCACTTGAAAACATAAGGTTCACTCGTAACGAGCAACGGGAACCCTGGGCTGTCAGAACCCAGGCAACATTAAATGGTAATTATCGAGCCATTGGTGACCCGTTTGCCATGGTTGAAGATCTTATTCATCGAAAAAGCACAAAATCAGTGTTCCCCGATTTCCTGAATGCCCGGATCCTGGCTCATCAATACGCAAAGCGCATTGATACGGGGCCGGTCAGCGAGAATATAAGGTCTTTCCTTACCCATTTTTTCTTCGAACGATATTTCATCTATCGAGCGTCTGATCCTGATCAGGAAAAAAAGACGAGAGTGAATTTTCTGTTCAGGTTTGCGGAAATCGAGGCCATTACCTCCATTCTGAGTGACCGGGAAGTCGACACACTGGATCGTTTTTTTTCCTGGGATTCTATTGAAAGCCTGACGGATGAGATGCATAAAGAAATATTGTCGCGATTTCCCGAGGACAGAACCTTTCCGGAAACTAAAAGACTACAGCTAATGGAGCGGGTCGAAAGCGTTGTGGAAGCCATTGCGGTAAGGAAGAAATATGGTGCTTTTCAGGCTCCGGTTCGCTCTCCGATTATTTCAACAGACCTAAATGTCATTCCTATCGCGCAAGGCAAAAGTGAGCTGCTTAATATGGGAATGCTTAACTCTGGCTCCAGGCTACCGATTGTGGCAACGGCTGATGGTCAACATCATGTCAAAATGGAAATCAGGCATACTGACTCGGAGATAATGTCACTGGTTCAAGAATCACCCGACGCTTCAGGCTTGAACGGCTGGCTGGCACTGATGCTGAACCCCGATGCCCTGGGTACTAATCCTGAGGCAACCCGGCACTTTATTTCAGGCCTGGGACGCAAAGCGGCGAGTTACGCCGTGCTTAACCAGAGCGATTTTTTTTATGAAAGTCTGCAGGACAAGCTGGTCGGCCTGACGGATGACCGCATCCGGCAAGTGGAAGACATTTTCATTGATCTGAGCCGGAAAGAAGACTCTGCCTTTATTGGTGATGCCAGCAGGCAATATTTGCTGGGTGAGCTGATCAGGCGCGGGGCCCGTGAGCTGTACACCGATCTGCTCTATGGTCAGTCAGACAGTCAGCCAGATTCCGGTAAAAGGGTTATCAGGCTGGCGCAACTCCATGCTCTTTCTAAAACGCCTCCGGTTGAGTTTGAGACTGCTGGTGGGAAGACGACCATCAAGCTGGAATTTGATGCAGAAAGGTCAATGAGGGATTTTTACCGGAAAGATCAGGACGGTCTGAAAACCCTGGTGGTTGGCGTAAGGAACGATCTTGCCTACGACATGGACGACAGCAACTACCGGGTAACCTACGACGGCATCGACCTGAATGAGATCAAAATAAACAGGGTAGATCTTCTACCAAAAACGATTCTGGTGATTGATAAAAACCGTTACAGGCAGGCACTGTTGTCCGGCAGTCTGAACAAGCATCAGTTGCAACTGGATATTAATGCGATCGTCCGCCAGTTTTCAGAAAAAGGAATAGTGGAAAAACTGGAGGCATTGGGCACTAAAGCCGGTGACCAGCTTGATTTAAATGCGGGCAGGGGCATCCGCATTGAATTGATGCCAGAGTGGTCGCCGGCTGAGAGCAGGATACTGATGTATGACCGGGATGACCCGGCCCGGCCAGTGCAAGTGCAGTTGGGAACCCTTCGTGCCGAAGGGGAAAGCCTTCCCGGTCTTGTTAAAACCCTTTACCCGTTAGCCCTGGCCGCCAGTTACACGAACAAACCTGACCCGGCACAAGCCTTGACTGACGGCAGAAGAAAGCTGATTAGTACGATCTGGAATGAAAATATCCGGCAGGATTTCCTTGTTGACTTTGTCGATACCGTTGGCTTCACGGCTCGTTATGACCTGGTCGAGGTACCGAGGTCAACAGACAGCCTTTATCACAAGATAATGGTCGGTCAGGAACACAACTGGCAGATTCGTTTCGGTCTATTTACTGACTTCGAGGTGGCCTTTAAACATTTACCACCAGAACGACTCAAGCAGGTGTTTGCCCGGGCCTTTCAATACCTTGGCCAGGTGTCGGAAGCGGAGCGTGCCCTCTTTATTTTGGCTGTGACCAAAACCTATGAAACCCTGAGTCACCCGGTTAATGGCAACCGGGAAAAAGCAGACGCATTGTTAAAAGCCATCGGTCCTGAACATCTGACCAGGATGAAAGACTACGCTGTGTCAGGCCAGCAAAAAACGATCGTATCCATGACCAGAGCATTGCGGTCAGTGCTCAGGCAGGTCAGGGGAGATGATGGTCTGGCGCGGGTCGAGTTTCCATCCACCGGCAATGCAGTGGTGGTTCTTGATCCTTCCGAGTTTGAATACAATGGCAGGCAACCTCTTGAATTTGCCATCAGTGATTATGACGGTCAGCAGAGGCAGCTTGTTTACAGGAGCAAAGCGGCCTCTTATGAGCGGCTGGCGTTTAAGCTGCTGATTAACAACTCCAGTGGTGAGATCAGGCTGGTCAGGACTGATGTTGATTCAGGCACTGACCGTCTGGTTTTGAACCTTGATAAAGCCGCCTTGATAAAGCCACAGGTCAGCCCCTTTTTGCAGAGCCCCCAAAACATTAAGACAACAGAAGTCGTCAGTTCGGGAGAGGACTCGCGTTTCTGGTTGGTCAGGATGAAAGACAGTGGTCAGTATGGGATCGTTCTACAAAATGCTAAAAGTGATGGACAGCAACCGGATGTAAACAGCGCACCGAAGCATGTGCGGATCGTGCCCTTCGCTGAGACAACAACCGTCCGGCACATTCAGGACGCTATTGCAGTGGACAGCGAACTGAACCCCACAACAGGTCAGCCCAAGAAAGGCTGGTTATTTACTGCTTCTGACCCGGAACTGAGGTTCATTCTCTTTCATCTCCCCGCAGGACTGGCTGACCAGAACATTGATGGCATTCAGAAAGTAAAAAAAATGCATCATTCGCTGGAGCTTTTTTTTAAGAGTACCGACGAAGGCAAGGCATTAAAAACACGTTTGGAATCATTGGCCACAGAGCTGGCCCGGCCAGTTTCTTTGAGTGATCTCCCGCAGGTTTCCCAGGCAGCCGAAGGAAAAGTTTCCCGCCTCATTCCCGGTCAGGCCAGGGTTCTGCTGACACTGGACACCACTATTAGCCAGAATAATCGCCTTGAGCGCTACCAGGGACAAAATGGGTTTGTGACAATAAAGATAGACCCGTCAACCATCAGGCAGGGAGCTGAAATCAGTGATAGCACCCAGCTGTTTCCCAGGCTGGCCAGTGTGTTTCCGGAGCTGTTGCCTGCCAGTGGTGAGCTTGAGTATGAAAACCGCATCAGGGAAAGTCTGGGATTGCCCGCCATTGAGCAAAAAACCTCGGACGCCATAGCCAGGGGAGATGAGCAACTTGTCGTCCGATCCATTGAGGTAGCCCGGGGACTGCGTCTGACTATTGATGAACAGGGGGCTTATGACCAATTTAATCGACATGTTGTTGTTGCAGAAATGCCTCCGGGGAAGGATGGCAAGCCTTATGCACGGCTGGTGATGGACACTGCAGACTCCCTGCGTTTGGAAATCAGTGATCCTGAGTCGTTTAAGGCGGTTTCCGGTCTGGAAGTGGCAACGATCCGTGAGCTGCTAACCAAAACGCTGCGTGATGATCAGGCGAACGGTCGCTATCTGGTTCAAAACCTTGAGCGTGTTAACCAACAACTGGTGGAACTGACTTCAGGCAAACAGCTGCGTTTTAAAGCGGTGAACAATGAGCTGATTGAAAAAATTAAGACTTCCCTGCCTGATTTTATTGATGCTAAACCAAGGTCCCCCAAAGGGTCACCGGTCAACCATCGGGTGTTCGTCAATTTACAGTCCTGGGGAAGCCCGCTATCCGGCCTGAATCGCCTGATGCCCAGTGAAAGTGTACAACGGTTTCTTGCCAAGTGTCGTTTAGAAGCAGAGCAACTGGCACTGAGATATATGCCTGTTGGCAGCCAGCACCGATCTTATATTAAGTCCCTGTTTACCAACTTCCTGTTTCAAAGCATTACCAAAATTGCCAGACAAGTGACGCCTGACGTTTCCACAGGGTTCATGCCCTTGACGGGTGTCAGTGACGCGGTGGCCGGCGAGTTACCGCAAAATGCGGCGAGAGAGCTGAGTGAGACACTGAAAAAAAAAGGTTTTGATGCTTTCACTGCGGCTGTTAAAGCGTCTGCCCGTCGCATCACTGATTTCGCCAATATTGATAAAAATGTTCTAAGAGGGCATCTGTTCGATAAATCCGTGTACAGCGTTTTTGCGGAAACTCTGTCGCTCAGGATATCAAAAGGAGAGGCGTTCCAGTTACCTGTTGAGCCCATGTCGCTGAGCCCCCGAAACGGCCTCCGTGTCATTGACCCGGTAGCCATTAGCGAAGGGCAACGCCAGCCACTGGTCAAGAGTGGTGACCGGGTGTTTGGCATGGTGAGTGTCGATACTAAGCGAGTGGCCTCGTGGCAAAACCTTGGCTCAGGGGAAGTGGATGGGTTACTGCAATTAACCCG
>NZ_JAHHPN010000362.1:0-1739 GCF_024606325.1 Endozoicomonas sp. ONNA1 | reverse complement strand
CCAGAAAACAAGCGGCAGGCTCTATGCCAGAGGGCGCCATTGTTGTGGCCCAACAAACTGAAGACTGGATGCTTGAGTCTGAGTTCCTCGAGCGGGCAGGAGGCTTTGTCACTGCCACAGGAGGATTCAATGATCATGTGGCAATCCTGCTGAAACAGGAACAAATACCCTTGATGCGGGCCGGTGGCCATTATTCGGCATTGGCCTCTCAGGAGGCTGGCCAACAGGCGACGCTGGCCTGCGCCCGTTTTAACGATGAGCCCGGAGCCTTTATTGTTGCCGGTGACCTTACCGGAAAACTGGCTTGTCACAGAAGCCTGTCCACTGCATTTTCTGATCTACCGTCAACAAAGGTCATCCCATCACGGGATGATTTATCCCCCCCAGAGGGCGCATTCCGCAAGGTCGCCAGCGGTTTTCAATGGCTCACGGATCAAAATGCCCGGCTGTTGGCATTTTTTGCCCCCGGCGGTGGACTGGATTGTCTGGCAAACCCCATAAAACTGAGCATGTCGCCACAACGATCAAAGATATTGGCAGAAACTGAGGAGATCGTACAAAGGTTGATTCATGGGGCTAAAGCACAGCTCAATGGCTACGGGGCATTCTTGCGGCTGGCGGTTAACAGCGATTCACAACAGCTCAAGTCACGGCTGGATGAGTTGCCGCAATTGATGAACCGGTTTGTGACGCTGGAACAGACCATCCAATCCGGGCTAAAGGCTATTACCCTTCCCTCGGATGATGGCAAAGAAGGACAGGTAACGTTTCGTCAGTGGGTGGCCGCCTGCCATCAGCTACAATCCTGTCTTCAGGCACTGAACCCCACTGAGGCTGAGCAGCTGCGGAGTGTCCATGACCTGATTTTTGCTCTGCATCAGCGCTTTGTAAATGCGCTGGCTCCGGTCAGTCTTGCTGCGGGTCAGGGCAGGATATCCAGGGAAGGGTCCATCACCTATCTTGATTGCACGACCCTGGACGAAAATGTGTCGATATTGAGGCCATCCGACAGAGCATTTCTTGAAAAAACACATCGTCCAGCGACTGTCGTCATTATGGATAATGCCTTGATTGTTAATCAGAAGCTTGGAAATCATTTCTGTCTTATCGAGCTACTTGAATACGCAGAAGGAGGGAAAGAACGAACCCTGCGGCTGACATTTGCTGACGAATTTGATAGTCCTGACGGCAGTGATGAGCCCAGCAAGTTAAAACGTATGTGGTTTCTGGTGAAGTTATTAAAAGCAATCGAACTGGATAAAAATGCTGATAGCATGAAGCTGAGTTTTAACGCTGTAGCGGGAGAAATTTTCGTCGAATGCTCCCAAATGAGTTCACGTGGTACTATGCAGGAGGCTTATGAAAAACTGATCATTGTGTTAAATGCTATGTATAATTTGGATCGTTGGCTGAAGGATAAAGTTATTTTTGAAGGAGATCAGTGGAACTTTGACTTGCTTGCACAACGCCTTAACAGAGATATTGCAACAGAAGCTGATAGATTCGCCTTTCGAGATTGCCTTTTTACAATCGCTTATGATTTTTGCACCATTGTTCCTGATTTCTACTCGTTATTAAGAAACCAGCACCAGCAGTTTATTAATCATGTTCAGTGTCTGTCCAAGTGTTTGAGCCGTGAATTGAAGGACGAGCTTCGGGAAATGTTCAAGAGTAATGAGATCGATGCGGACATCCGCAGGCAACTCTTACAACATCTTTTATTCAGATATCCTTCAGGC
>NZ_JAHHPN010000361.1:0-1337 GCF_024606325.1 Endozoicomonas sp. ONNA1 | reverse complement strand
GCCCCTAAAGGGGCTGGGACGCCGCTGTGCGGCGCCCCACAGCATGGCGTTAAATGCCTTGATCAGCATTATTCTAAATACACCAGCATTACTCTGTGTCAATGTGCAATAAGAAGAGAATTAGAGATGAGTTCAATTTCAGAAACTCCAAGCCCACCTTATTATGCGGTGATATTCACTTCAGTCAGAAATGAATGCGACAACGGGTATAGTGAAATGGCAGCAAGGATGGTAGAGCTTGCAGCGGTTCAGCCGGGTTTTCTGGGTCTTGAGTCTGCACGAGAAAATATTGGTATTACTGTTTCTTATTGGGATAATCTGGAGTCTATAAAAAAATGGAAAGCAAATTCGGAGCATTCATTGGCTCAGAAGTTTGGTCATGAAAAGTGGTACTCTGCCTTCAAAGTTCGAATCTCAAAAGTAGAGCATCAGTACGGCATTTAACAAGTGCGTGGTGTCGGCAGCAAGCTGCCTGGGACGTCGCCTGCGGCGGCGCCCCACACGCAGGCGTTAGGTTGCTAAATCAAGTGTGTACAAAATAATAACAACAACGCAAGGAGCGTTATAAAGATGAAAAAGAGTATATTTACTTTGCTTTTAGTGGCTTTCATTACAGGTTGTGCTCAACATGCAACTATTGAAATGCCTTATGTTGAAGCAACACATAATGAAGCATGGAAAGATAAAAAATTTGATTATGATATTCTGTATAGCCAGCCAAAACCTGGAGTGTTTAGTGGAGGTGAACAGCTTCCTTTAAAACCTATTGAAGAAGCTGAACTGTCAGTTGCTTCATCAGCTACGCTTAAAAATTTCTCTAACTATCTGATAAAACAGTTGCCAGAAGGCATCAAGCTCGGTAGTAATACTGATTATGATTATAAATTAATTGTGGAAATGGAGGCTAAAGATAAAAAAGGGCCAGCCTATGCTGACTATAATGCGGGGGAAAGTTTTGCAAAAGGAATGCTTACGTTAGGCTTTGCTGCAAGTGAGTATGAAATAATTGCTGATTTTACTGTTACATATAAGCTACTCAAATCTGATGGAGATAAGATTATCGAGTACTCTTATAAAGTAAGTGATTCAGTTCCTCATGAAAGAGGTGATTTTGAAAGCTTTAATTCTCTCAATGATTACTCTGGTCAATTACTTGAGAAACATATGATTATTACACTGAATGACTTCATAAAAAAAGCAGCAAGCATGAAAGAAAGTTAATACAATCACAACCTAACAAAAAATTCCAGCGGACTGCGCCTGCGGCGCAGCCCCTGAATTTGGCGTTAGCAGGCAGCAATAATAGAGAGTTTCTGGTTGTGAAAAGACCAGTTTTT
>NZ_JAHHPN010000029.1:0-15279 GCF_024606325.1 Endozoicomonas sp. ONNA1 | reverse complement strand
AGTGAACAGATAAAACGGATTCCGGAAAACACCGTTATACTGCTCTCATCCGATGCCCCAACAGTAACAACGCCTTCTCCACCCGATGCTCCCACCCCTGTTAAGTACTATATTCACAATGAAATTCTGTTGAAGGATGGACAGGACATTCTTGGAGCTGCTGATGATGGCGAGGAAATCGTCATCATGCTTAAGTCAGGTTTTACAGACAACCATATGATCAGGGTTGGCACTGCTGAAAACTTGCGGTTTTCAGAAACAAGAGATAGTCACGTAGCGCACGTTACTTTTCAGCCAACTCAACATTCGATCCATAACCCTATTGACTCCGTTGTTTTAGCACAGTGCTATAACCGGAGACTGAATCTGGAAAACAACGTATTTCATCTTGCTCTTTACGGGGCCGCAGTCGATGTTGAATGCAGGGAACCTCTGGATGCAGCTGCCAATGATATGCGCCCGGGCCCTGGCTTGCGGTTCGTCAATAACACGCTCATAGGTAAACATTTCAAAAATATAATCCAAAGCTTTATTCCCGAGGATGGGCTATTTATTAATCTTCCTGCCATCAGGAACCAGTCAAAAAGGATCGCTGTTATTGGAAACACATTCCGGGGCAACATGGCAGAAGCAGGCGAGCTTGTTCTTGGACCCGGGACTCAAATGGATATCTTCAGAAACTCCATCAACATTTCCAATCACGGTAATACACGTCGTGAATCTATTACTGCAAGAAAAGGAGGTTTCGCGCTTATAGGTCACACAGATACCGATTCAGAGAGCCCTCGCTTTAATATGGCAGGCAATCAGATCCAGGTAACGGGGATCGCTATAACCATCTTTGCGCAGGTTGAACTGGCTCTCGCCTGTAACCACCTGCAGGCAACTCATCCATGGCGACAGGTGTTGGCACCATTCAGCCTGAAGGCCGTTGACCCATTGGAACTGGTCGATGAGTGCCAAAAATTGATGAGTCCAACCGTTACGCCAACACACACGCCACCGAGAATCTGTCAGATCGAGAATACCTGGACGGCCATCAATGATTCCACAGACACGGCTTTAAGTGGACTGGTCAACATTGAAGGTCACTTGCTCTTCGGCTCAAAAATCTGTCGGGTAGCCGATACGATTTCTGATTCCAGTACCCGAAAGACTTACATTACCGGCCCCTCCCCCGTTAATAGCAGGAGATCCACTTCATCAGCGGAGGCAACCGTCGTGCCCACTGCCCTGGGCGTCGTGAGCATTCTGGCGATATTGTTCAATCTATAACCTGTCAGTTTCTTTAGGTACCTGACAGCTGGCCAGATGTTTAACAGATATGAATCATGCCAATCCAGCTTCAGCCCTGGCGGCCACCATCTGGTGACTGCCTGCGACGACAGAGCAGCGAAATTCATCGGTCAGGCGACCAGTGGCTCATGGTCAGAAAAAGCCAGCATTTCTCATAATGGCTGGATCTACTCAGCCACCTTCAGCGCCGATGGTCGCTATGTGGTAACCGCCTCCGGCGACCAGTCGGTGAAAATCACTGAACTGCGGAGCAATAATTCATTGCATGCTATCACTGAGTGACGCCATCTTGTGTGCGCTGAAAGACAGAAATTCTGCTTGTTGCCCTTAACAACATTTTATGAACTTTCATTCTAAAATTGACTCCAACTTTCCGGTATCAACATTGACTGCCCTTGCTGATCGGAGATAAATACCTACTTTTGGAGGAATCAGAAGTGCATGGAATAGAGAGCAATACCTGCATTGCTGAGTCAAACCCGCCGCGACCCATGAGAGCTCAATTGGAACGTTCGTCATCATGTGTCAGTGCAGGTAGATCGGTTGCTGTAGCTAACATGAAGGAAAAGGATAGACCTTTATTTCAGTATTTTTCTGTTCTATTAAGCCCCATGATTTGCAGCCGTTTGCAACTTCGGGATATTGTCAGTTTAGAAAGGGTGTGTACCCAACTTCGCGATGGTATCAAACAAGATAATACTCTGGCAAAAGCGTGGTATCGCCGGTTTCCTTCATCACACCAGCATCAACTAAGGACAGCTATCAACAGCAAAAATTATGATCAACTCAATGATTGGTTAGAGTCCTTCACAAATGATCAGGCGTTAGTGAAATCACTCACAGACCGCAATCCGGAGAGGGTTAATGTACCTGCCCTGTTTTTTTTCACTACGACAAAACTGATGTCTGAATGTAAAACATTCAAATTAGCTACAACAGCAACGATTCACGAAAAGGACTGCGTAAACTCAGCCAGCGTCAGTATTAATGGCCGCCACCTGGTCACCGCCTGTGACGATGGCACGGCGAAAATCTACGTTCATAAAGCGGATGGATCATGGAAAATAAAAGCTACCATTCCTCATGACTTCTGGGTCAAGTCAGCCACTTTCAGCCCCGATGGCCATCAGGTGGTGACCGCCAGTTTGGATGGGACGGCCAAGATCCTGCGCCAGAAGACCGATGGATCATGGGAATTAACAGCCACCCTTTTCCATAATAATATTGTCGAATCAGCCAATTTCAGTAGCGATGGCCGCCATGTAGTCACCGCCAGTTGCGATGAAACGGCGCAAATCCACAGCCAGAAGACCGATGGATCATGGGAATTAACAGCCACCCTTTTCCATAATCATCACATCCGATCAGCTACCTTCAGCACCGGTGGCCGTTATGTAGTAACCTCCAGTCGCGACAAAACGGCAAAAATCCATAGGCAGGAGGCCGATGGATCCTGGAAAGTAGAAGCTATCATTAACCACAAAAAATGGGTCAACTCAGCCACCTTTAGCCTTGATGGCCAGTATGTGGTGACCGCCAGTGATGATAAAACGGCGAAAATCTATGGCTATAACGATGGTTCATGGGAACCAGAAGACACCATTCACCATAATGACTGTGTCAACTCAGCCACCTTCAGTCCCGATGGCTGCTATCTGATGACTGCCAGTGACGATGACACGGTAAAAATCTATGCTCATAAAGCCGATGGATCATGGCAACCAAAAGCCATCTTTTTCCATCAGTATGGGTTCGGGGTCTTATCAGCCACTTTCAGCCCTGATGGCCGCCATCTGGTGACTACCAGTAGAGACGGAACGGCGAAAATCATTGGCCAGGAGCCCGATGGGTCATGGTTAGAAAAAGCCAGCGTTTCCCATAATGGCAGGATCTACTCTGCCACCTTCAGTGCCGACGGTCGCCAGGTGGTGACCGCCTCCAGCGACCATTCGGTGAAAATCACTGAACTACGAAGCAATAATTCATTGCTTGCTGTCACTGAGTGACGCTATCGATTGCAGAATGCATCATCTTCTTCTCTGCAAAAGCCCTGATCGGTTTTTTTTCCGGTAACTATACCCACTAACTGTGTCAGCTTCTGACTGCAAGTGCATCTGTATTGGATGCCGTGATAAATTCTGTCAGTAAGAGTGTTACGAGCTTATCGATCTCAGAGTCCTCCCCTGATTAAAAGGCAGAGGTACACTGACTCATCTTCTACCCGCCGACTGATGAAACTCAATCACATTTCGATCAGGGTCACGGATAAACAACAATATTGAACCACCCTCTGTTGAAATGGGACCTTCTGTGATGGCAATCCCGAGTGCTTGTAACCGCCCCTGAACCTCGATGATATCATCCACTTCAAGAGCCATATGGGTATAGCCCGGGTGTTTCTGGTCAACGTCCATCAGGATATTCTCCCCAGGCTGAACCGTTGCGTTCAGAATAAAGTTAAGGTTGACGCCGCAAGGGTGCTCCATAATGGCAACCGGCTCTGGCCCCACCGGGCCAGCCAGAAACCGAAAACCGAGCTGTTCATAAAAATCCCTGGTCGTCTGAAGATTGCTTACCCGTATGCCCACATGGTTAATTCTTTTGACTGGTATCACCATCCGCCTCCATCAGACTGGTCATTGAGCCTGACTATTGTTGTTTAACCACTGAAAGTGTTCTATCCCAATTTATCAATACCACCCAGCTATGTAAAAACCAAACACTGCCAGTTTCATCTCATTTACTGTGGCAAAGAGAAAGTGACCCATATAGCAATTCAGAAATTCTTGGCTATCCTGTGTTTCTATTGCGAATAACAAGCATGCCCAATGATGTTCCTTTACTTTTCCAGGGCAGAAAGTCAGCACAGATTGTTCTGGCGCTTTTCTGTCGGACAAATAGCCCCTTGTTAATAATATTGGCAAGAGTGATTTAGCGAGATTTAAATGCATTTATACCGCTTATTCACAGCATTTGTTGTTTCTCTGCTAGCAACGGCGATTGTGCCACTATGTTACCCCTCAACCTTCATTGAACGGCATAGTCCCGATGGCCAAATGGTTCAGGTTGAAATCAATGATGGCACAGATCCCCGGGGTGTGAGTCAGTGGCAAGTGAGCTTGCTGCTTCCGGAAGGTTTCAATGACCAAAACAACATCCTCTGCTTTAAGGCGCCTTTGGTGTCAGCAGACTCGAACAGTATCGCAATATTAGTCACGAATAACCTGAGCGACTACTGCTATCAACTAGTGATAGTGAACAGAACACAACCCCCCGCTTTCCAAAAAAGCTCTAAAAATGGCACACTTGCTCGCTTGAAATCCATGACGGCGGACAGACCGGAACTGGCTTCCCTAACCACCCATCAACTCCTGAACAGCAAAATTCATACTACTCCACTCACTCTTCTGGCCTACTCCGACAAAATGACGGGCAATCGGCTGGAAACCCGGCAAACCCGGAATAACACACTGACATTGACTGGAGACAAGCTCGCTACCAACGCCGATTTTCCCGGAAGCGGCAACGGCGGCTTCTTCTACTCATCTCACCCTCCCCCCCGGGGAGGAAGAGGTGGCGGGCTATCGGGATTATTCGAAATCGACCTGATTGTTCTGAAACCCGTCGTCTCATGGCTGATGTCCATAGGAAAGGACTCTACCTCGTTTGAGGAACAGCTGTCCCCGGCGCGTTTAAAAATGACACGCGTTAACGCCGATGGCTCATCCGGTGAAGCCGTTATACCCGTTGGTTGGCTTGATTTCCTGAATATTGAGCAACTGACCGATGCTGATTTCTGGAACTCCCTCTTCCAGCGTGCCGCCACTTCTTGCCCAGCCAGCGAAAACCTTCAATGGCAGCTTGGCTGTTTAAAACTGTTTCTTGAACATACAGCTTTGAAGACACATCATGGGGGTCGATTAAAGACAGGTATCGGGGATGGAGAACCTTCTGGCAGGGTACCAGACAAAGAACCAAAGGACGAAAATAACGATCATCAAAAAGAGCAAAGAGATAAACCTGAAGATCAGGAGAGCAGATCACCGGGAGAACACAACGATGGCACTGGAGATGGGAATAACAGAAAAGACGACAATGGAGATAATGGAGAGGAGAGTGAAAAAAATGCGTCGACTCAAGACCTTCTGGAACTTGCGAACCAGCTTATTGCCACCATTGAAAGCGGTTCATCCAGAGCCGTTTTTAAGCTGAGGCAAATACTGGATGAGCTAGACATGCCTCAGCGTTTGCAGGTTCTGGAAACAGTGGGCACGAACAGCAGGGGTAATCCTGTCACTCCTATTGAGGCGGTGTTGCAACTGCAGCGTTCTTTCAAAGAGAATTCATCACGTAACCGGTTTATCGAGCAGCTGATAGAAGCCACAAGCGATAAAACACGGACTTTGAATGACCTTGACATGCTGTCACTCCAACCGATGCCACCCGATCGGGTACTGCCCCAAGCTGACAACAACCTGAGGATTTTGTATAAAATTCTTCTGGACATAATCCATGGGGCCAATCAATATGACCAACAGCCACCCATAGGACAATTTGAAAAATGTTGCTTTACTGAGTTCTTCGCTCATTTGTTCCTGATCTATTCAAACCCACTTGAACTTATTCGTAATCTTTTGGGGGAAATATCAGATTTAGCGACAAGGCATGATGTTATGATTAATGAACAATCATTGACATTTCCTACCTGTTTCCTGGATACCTTTATACAATTTCACCAACACCCATCTTTTCATGAATTAAAACATTTCGTAAATAAACTGTTAACTCAGGTGCCTGCTCCAGATCATTCACTTCTCGTTGACCAACCTTATTCCCAACCATCTTTGTCTGTTCAAACAAGACAGATCCACGGACTGCCTTCAGATGCCTCAGTGATAACTCCGGGAAGTTCATGTAATGCTGGCAGCAGCCCCGACAACCATGAACCTCAACATTTGAATCACGATTTGGGGAAGTTAGAACGTGCTGTAAATGGGCATCTCAGCCATGAAACAGTAAATGCACTGAAAAGAATCGCTCAGCAAAAAGAAGAGAAAAAAAGACAACAGTTACAAAAAATTGAAAGACAAATGATAGAAAGGCGGCGGACAGGACGTGCTGTAAATGAGCACCTCAGTCTTGAAAAAGTCTATGCGCTAAAAAAAATCTCTGAGAAAAAAAGAGAGAAAAGAAGACAACTGATACAACAAATTGAAAGACAGCAGATTGAAAGACAGCAGACAGAAAAGCAACAGATTGAAGAGTTAACTACAAAGTTTCAAGGGTTAAGATCAGAGAATCATGATTTACGGAGTCGCGTGAACTGTTTGCAAGCTGACAACGAACGCTTGGAAGAACGACTTCAAATAGCGAAGGATGAGCATAGTCAACAATCGGTAATCGATATGCCCCATCCGGCACCTCGACAAATGGCAGCGGCCAGCCTGGCGATGCGGAGCAATCACGCAGAGGATTCTGCTCCTTGCCAGCAATCGAGCACCTGCGATGAGCAGGCAAGCGGGTCGAATGAGCATTTACAAGGACCATCGCGGCAGGAAAGCAAAGCGCCATTCTGCAACCATTACCAACGGTTTTGCTCTGTCGGTTTTGCTTGCTGCGAAGGGTATTTCCCTTGCCATAAATGTCATAACGAAAACAAACAATCTCTATGTAAAGCTGAACTGAAGGCGTGGAATGCAATACGGCTTAAGTGTTCTTTATGTGGATATGAGGGAGATATTACGGAAAACTCTCAGACATGCCCAGCATGCCAGAAGCAAATGTCGCAATATTACTGCGCAAAATGCAAACACTTCGCCTCAACAGCCAACAACCCCTTTCACTGCGACAAATGCGGCATTTGTCGAATATACGCAGATAAAGCCTTTCACTGTGATGGTTGCGGTGCCTGTCTGACTATAAACCTGAAGGGTAATCACAAATGCCTTGAAAACGCTGGCTCCGATGAGTGCTTTATCTGCCTGGAAGACACTTTCTGCGGTTGCAGGATATTGCTCTGCTGCTCCCACGTGATTCATGAGGAATGCGCCGCTGTAATGCTTCAACATGAGATTAGAACCTGCCTTGTTTGCAAGCGCCCTTTATATAGCCAGATAGTTGAAAACCATGAATAACCGTCTGACCTGGTTTAATAGTCGCCGCTGATGAGCCCTTTGGGTATGCTGCGCCGGAGGCATCATTCAAACTTACCTTCTTGAGTGCTGATGAGGTGATTAGCTGAGGGCATGGATCGCAAGTAATCTTCCTGTTCTTTGGTCTCTATGGCTCCGGTTCGGGCTTCTCGCACTTTTGAAATAGCCTCATCAGATGAGGCACCATAGGCCATTAGCAGTCTGGCAACCAGCAGTCCCGTTCGTCCCAACCCTCCACGACAATGAACTAATACTTTCTCGCCCTGATCCAGGTAACGATAGATCGTGTTAACTGACTGTTTCCAATGCTCTTCAAACCGGACATCGGGAATGGAGAAATCTTTTATCGGCAAATGCAGCCACTGTATCCCTGCATTGTTGACTTCATTTTCAAGCTCATTGATACCCAGGATTTGAAATTCATGTTCTTCAATCAGAGAAATCACCAGCACTGCACCCCATTTTTTTATAGCTGCAATGTCTGTGGCCAGATCCCGGCTCCGGTCCTCTCCAAACACTGACTGCCTCTTTATACCGGGTGCAGCGGTCATGCCCAGAATTCCCCCTCCGGGAATAGAGACGGTATCAATGAGTAAAGGATGTGACTGTGATGTTGGCATTCAAGTGATTTCCGGTCTGTCTTCTGAGTTGATGATTGATTTTCCCACATATTCGGGAAGCATACATTGATGACTCAATACCTGATACCGCTTAATCCTGTTCTTTGAGCCAATTAAATTTATAATCGGCTCATGCATATTCTGACAGCGCTTGAACACTCATTCTGTTAACTCTTGAACACTTTTTACTGCTCTCGTCCGCAAACCCTTTGTTGGTATAAATATCGGAACCTGACAAGGTTGAGATGACTCCTGTTGTTCATCTCAACCAAAAAATCATTCAAAAAAGTAATTAGCTGGCAGGCATTGGAATGATCTCAAACATTCCGTCAAAGTCATCCAGAGTTGCTGACAGCTTTTCTATTAGCTCCACGTTGCCTTTGATCTCAGCATCACCGGACTTCAGTAGAGCTTTCAGGGAAGTTTGACCCAGCGCCATTTTTGTCAGGTCAGTTTTTTGAATGACCAGTTCAACATCCGTTTCCGGCAGTGTTTCAACTTCTATATTACTCATATTGGCGTTTGAAACCTCACCAAAGAAACGCTGCTCCAAGTCTGGGTGATAAAGGCCAAAACTAAAGTCTAAACCCGCCTGCTCCGCTTTTTCGGCATTCAGACGAACCGCCAGAAAGTCGAGAAACATGCCTGTTGGCGTATTAGCAATAACGTCTGCAGAGGCTAGCTTAATGGATGGTTTGATCTCTCCGGTTCTTAACTCCACTGCACCTTGCAAGTAGGAATTGCGCCACGCCATGGTTTCTGACTGATAACCCTGTTGCTCAAAGCTGTCAGCCAGTGCATAGCGATAATCCAGGTTATCAGGGTGACACTGCACCAGATCATTGAACAGCTGGGATGCTGCTTGATATTGCCCGTTATTGAAGTGTGAAACTCCCGCACCATAGAGTGTCTCTGAACCCGCAGCCTTGACATAAACACATGACTTGTCTCTGGTTTCCAGCGGGTTGGTGTTTACCGGGTTCATATCGTGATAACCAAGATATAAATTGACTACCGCACGGGCGTTATGACTGTACGAACCGTGGTAGCCATTGGTGTGCCAGGTCTGTTTTTGATCCTCTGGCACCAGCTTCTCAATTTCACGACCTACGTCGTTAATAGTGGTGCCATGGTTAGCCAGACGCATGGCCTGATTGTGAATAAAGCCATAGTTATCCCGTTGCAGAGTCATATACTCGGCAATTTCGTTATTTTCAGTGGCCGGATCATTCCAGACCGGTGCTGAGTGTGCAGCGTGAATACTGTCAACCATTCCGGAATCCACAAAACGCATTTTCAGTTCAGTCAGATACTTGGTCCAGACCAGTGCATCACGAACTTTTGCTCCCCGGAAGGTGTAGATGTTATGCATACCGTCATAAGTAAGCTCAGCGGTATTGAGTGAGCGGTATTGCGGAACATAGAGCACCATTTCCGCAGGTGCTTCAGCGCCCGGCATATTTATGGCGTGAAACTCCAGGCCATCAATATTGATCACTTTTTCACGTGACGTAATTTCTGTCGTAGGCGCCACAAGAGTGACCTCGCCCCTTGACGTACCCAACCCCAGAGCATTGTCAACGATGCCTTTGGTACTATTGGTTAACGTTGTTCCGTACTGATAGTTTGCCCGGCGGCCCATAGCAGTGCCAGCGATGACGTTTTCGTCAGCCAGCTCTTTGATGAAATCTTTTGGCGCGTAGATTTGCGCAGCTTCGTCGAAGTTGCCGGACTCATAAACCCCCCTGGAACCACCAAAGTGATCAGCATGCATATGGGAGTAGATCATCCCGGTAATTTTATGCTCTCCATTGATTTCAGGCAGGTGTTTTTTGGCAAAATCCCAGGCAGCTGCGGCTGTCTCCCGGGACAACAGCGGATCATGAATGACATAGCCGTTTTCAGAACGATAAATGGTCATATTGGATAGATCAGCCCCACGAATCTGATAGATACCATCCGTCACCTGATACAAGCCACCCGCCGTATAATTCAGCATACCCTGACGCCATATAGACGGATTGACCGTGGCAGGTATTTCGTCAATCGACATATCCGTCATGTACTGAAAACGATTTTTCAGCTCTCCCGCAGCATGATTGCCAAATTCTGCGATCAGCCCTTTGCGGGTACGATCAAAAGCGGAGACATCTTTCCATGGCAGGTTTTTTGCCAGGTTCTGGTTTGCTCGTTGAGTATGGGCAGTGGCAGGTTTGCCCTGATAGTCCTCGAGGCTGGTATATTCAGCACTTGCATTAAACGAAGCAAGAATAGCAAGGGTAATGGCTGAGAGAGTCTGTGTCGGTTTCATAGTGGTCCTTATTCACGGTTGAACTGAAGACCCGATCACTTTAATGGCTTAATTCATAATGATATATTTAGTATTTTTTAGTTTAATCATCACTACTGGTTATATGTTGATGAAAGCATCAAAGTTCGATCTTAATCTCCTGCGAGTTTTTCTGGCGGTCTATCGCTATCAATCAATCACAGTGGCGGCTGAGGTTATGGAGTTAACCCAACCCGGCGTGAGTGGCGCAATAAAGAGAATGCAAAACCAATTGGGAGATACTCTGTTTGTCCGTGATGGCCGAGGCATTGCGCCAACGGATTTTGCCCACGAAATAGCCCGCCAGATTGAGCCCGCCCTGGAAACTATAAACAATACTCTCAGTGATATGCAGGGACTCAGCCATCACGGAAAGCGCCGGTTCGTCGTGTATACCCCTGAGCCCGTGATGCTGGTAATGCTCCCCAGGATTGAAGCAGACTTAACATTGGAAAACCGGGAAATAGTGCTTTACCCAACACCGACCAATGAGGAAGAGTTACTTGATAAGCTCAATCTGCGGCAAGCGGATTTAGCAATAGATTTTGCTCATGTCTCTACCTTATCTTATTTTACCCAGCCTTTGTTTACTGACCAGATCTGCCTGATTGCCAGCCGATCCCATCCCAGAATCCAGGGAAGCATTACGGCTGAGCAGTTTTATCAGGAAAAACATATAACTTTGAAACTGAGGCGTGAAAATAAATTTGTCGCAGACTCTTTTACGGAAGAGCCCCTGCAACCAAGAAAGGTTATGGCTGAATGCGACTCCCTGCTTGCGTTAATGGCTCTGGTAGCCAGTAGTGAAAGTATTGGCACTATGAGCAGCAGTCTGGCGAAGATATTTTCTCAACAATTTGGTTTACAGGTCATGAAAATACCGTTTCGCTCTTTGCCCATTAACTACAAATTGCTAGCCCATAGCCGGGTCCGGAATAGCAAAACCAACTGCTGGTTGCGTAGCAAAATTCTGTCTTATGTCACAGAGTTAAGGGGTAAATAGACCAGGGCGGACAAATCATTTTTCTCATTATCATCTGCCTTTCACCACCCCCTGTCAGGAATACATAGACTCGTAAAAAATGCCCATCTCGCTGTTGGGTTCTGGCAGGGCTTGAATAGGGAGGTTGCAAATGGGTGAAAATATCATAAGTCTCCCCCTGTTTGGTTTGGTCGCCTATGGCTTATCGGCAGTTCGATTAGCTGGAAAGAAAGCTCAAAACGTACCAAATCACCCGATTCAGTTTCGTTTCATTGTATGGCTTTCAGAACTGGTGCCATCAGATAATTCATGACGGTTCTGCTCCCGGTAAGCACATCGACTACGGCTGTCATACCTGGCAGAACAGGCCACTGATCTTCAGTGGTGGGTAACTTTACCCTGATCCGGTAATAAGGCTGCCCCCGATCATCTTCCAGTGTGTCCGCACTGATCGACTCCAATGTTCCCTTAAGACTTCCGTAGGAAGCATTTTCATAAGCCGTCAGTTTCACTTGGGCATTCTGACCTGATCTCAGAAAAGCAATATCGGATGGTTTCACCTGAGCTTCAACCACCAGACTGTCACCTTCAGGGACAATTTCAATCAACGTGGCACCGGGTTGAATAACACTGCCCGGCGTATTCACATGAACCACTTTTATCAGACCACTGACTGGGGCTGAAAGCGACGTTCTGTGGACTTTGTCCTTAAGCCCCACCTGCCCTTCAGTCAATCTTCCCAAACGCTCGCGAGCCGACTGCAGTTCCTTTTGGACATCTGCCCGGTAGCGCACAGCTGTGCTTCTGTAACGACTGCGAGCTTCACTCAAAGCGGATGCCAGTCTGGGCTCCATCAATTTTGCACTCTCCAGCTCACCTTTCAATTCATTGGCTCGACGCTGCAGCCCCAGAATATCCACCTGAGTGACCAGCCCCTCGCGAACGAGAGGCTCTTTCAGCTTCAGTTCTTCTTCGATAAGGCTGTCACTACGGCTCAGGGTTTTTATTTTCTGTCGATGCTCTTTCAGCTCCTGACTCTTCTGACTTTCCTGGATAGACAATATATCGAGCTGACTTATAAACGACTCTAATCTCTTATCAAGAATAGCGTTCTGCTGTTCAAGCCTCATCAAGTCAACAGGTTCTGCATGGAATTTATCCGGTAATTCAGATCGAGTAATCTGCCATTGACCTTCCTTCTCGTGGAGTGAATTCAATTCCACTTCAAGTCTCAGAACTTCCCATGCTGTGTCTTCCAGTTCGGTTTCATTCACCATCAGGCTGGACCGGTAACGGGTTTCATCTACCTGCACCAGTGTATCGCCCCTGTTGACATGATCCCCCTCCCTGACCCCTACCCACTTCAATATGCCTCCGTCCAGACTCTGTACCAGCTGCACCCGGCTGTCAGGTACTACCCGACCATAACCGGTGACAACCTCGTCAAGTTCCGCCCAGCATGACCAGAGAATCAGCACAACGAGAAAAGCCAGAAGCATCCAGACAAACCATCGGCTGTAAACAGAAAGATCAAGCAGTCTTGCCTGATCACGGCTTCCGGCTGTTTCTAGCAACCATCTCTGCCAGCGACTTTCTTCCTTCATGACGGCTCAGCCCTGATGTCTTCTCTGGCCTTATCTGAAACCAACCGCCCTCCATCTAGCAGAATAACTCTACTGACCACATCCAAAAGACTGCTTCTATGCGTCATCAATATCAATGTAGTGGTGGCTGGAAGATCAGCAAGAGTCTGACGTATCTGGTCCTCCAGCAGGCTATCCATATGAGCAGTGGGCTCGTCCAGCACCAGCACATCGGGCTTATTCAAAAGAACTCTGGCCAATGCGACAGCTTTACGCTGACCACCAGAGAGCCTCTGTCCACCCTCTCCAACATGGTATTCCAATCCAGCCAGTGACATCCCTGTAAAGGCACCGACTCCAGATGCCTGTGCTGCAAATAATAGAGCTGCTTCTTCAACGTCGTTATGACCCAGAATAATGTTGTCTTTTATCGTGCCATGGAAAAGCCAGGGCTCCTGGGCCAGAAAACCAACTTTCTTCCTCAAGTGGCGAGGATGAATATCATTGATATCAATATCATCTAAGGTGATTCGTCCCTGTTCGGGCGTATAGAGCGCAGCCAGAGTTCTGGCCAGCGTTGACTTGCCGGAACCAGACCGTCCCACAATAGCTACTTTTTCACCTGATGGAATCTTCAGAGTCAAGTCCACCAGCGCAGGCACTGCAGCTCCCGGATATTTGAAGGACACCTGCTCAAAGCCAATCCTGCCTTCGAGCCGACCCAGATTGCGAAAATGATGGCCGGTCTGTTGTTCATCCGGTTGAGCCATTAATTGCCCGGTGACCCTGTAGGCAGTCTTTGCCTGATGGTAGCGGGTTGCCAATAGAGCCAGTTGCATGAAAGGAGCCATAGCTCTGCCGGTTAACATCATAACCGCTATGAGCGCCCCCAGATTGATCACGCCAATGCCGATGGCATTCACCCCGTAATAGATAACGGCCACTGTCGTCAGCTGCTGTGCACAAAGTGCAACCACCGTTACTGTTCCGGTGATCGTCCGAGTCTTTAACCCCCAGGTGGCCATTTGACCTACAGCCTGCTCCCAACGTTTTTGGAAACGCCACTGTGCGCCCGCCAGCCTCAGAGTTTCCATACCGGTCAGGCTTTCAACCAGATCTCCTTGCTTTCTTGCTGACAAGCGCTCACTCTCTTCTATAGTGCGGCGCAATGCGGGTTGTATCACCAAACTCACCAGAACCATCAACGCAATGGCAACAATGTGTATCCAGACCAGTCCGCCGGCAAGAAGACCAATCACCAGAAGAAAAACCAAAACAAAAGGAATATCCACCACAGCGATAAGGCAGGTGGACGTAAGAAATTCCCTGATGGCGTCAAAGTCCTGAAGCTGTCGGGCGAACGCTCCTGTGGAAGCAGGTTTGGCTGATAACTGCATAGCCATAACCTTGGCATAAATCCGGCTGGCTGTGAGCAGGTCAGACTTTTTGGCAGCCAGATCAATAAACCGGTTTCTCAGGTATCTGCAAGAAAACTCAAAGACAATGACCAACAATATTCCTAATGTCAGAGCATTGAGTGTTCCCATGGCCATACCCGGGATAACCCGGTCATAGACCAGACGAACAAACAGGGGAACGGACAGCGCAAAGAGATTAACCAGCAGTGAAACCAGCAATATCTCCCGATAGATGGCCCTTCCAGCCAGGAGAGCCCCCCAGAGCCAGTGCTCATGCAAAGCGGGTTCCAGGTCCGGTTCCCGATCGTCTCTGATACTGGCAGGACTAAACAAAATAAGAACATCACGGGTGCTTTTCTGAAACTCTTCAACTAAAAAATAGTAAGGTTTTGATGGCTCCGAAGGATTCAGCAGCCTGATCTGGCCATCCTCAACAGCAAGAATAATGATCGGCAAATCCTGCCACCACGCCAGGCAAGGAAGGCTGCCCTTTGGCAGACCCGCTTCGGAAAGGTTTAGTGTTTTTTCATACGTCAGTAGCCCTGCATTTTCAGCCGCTCTTTTAAGCAGATGCTCAGGAATAAATCCATCTTCAAGAGGAAGACCCGATAAAACAACTTCAGGAGAGACCGACCGTTCATAATAGTTTGCCAGCCAGACCAGGCAATTCAGTATGGGATCCCGGCTCATTTCGCTCGCCTTAGTCATGTTCTCAACGACAGTGGAACGCTAAGTTAGAGTAGAGCATGAATATCAGGACCGCCATAATCCATCGAAAGGCCCCACCATTCATGAAGCATTTAAGAAAAAGCAGAGCGGAGGAAAATCACCTACCCTTAAGTAGTTCTAGCAGCCTGTCGGACTTAAGCGTCCGTAGCGAGGATTGCAAGAAATTGAGG
>NZ_JAHHPN010000360.1:0-6190 GCF_024606325.1 Endozoicomonas sp. ONNA1 | reverse complement strand
CGAATCTTGCCGGACTTGACCAATTTGGCCACATATTGGCGGCTCCAGCCTTGACGTTTGGCGAATTCCGATTGCGAGATGAGTGTCATAGCGATCTGTATAACCTCCTCTGTCCCGCCGTGGCCGGATGCATCCTCCTGTTTCTACAACCTATTGATTATTAATAGTTTTTTCCTTGATAACCACCGGTTATGGAGCCTTACTGTACATAACGCAAACAAGCATCAAAAAGGAAACAGGCCATGAATAAGAAGACCGAACAAGCCCTGGAAACCATCGCCCAAAAGACCCTGCTAATGGACACCCTCAAAACCCGAAACACCTCGGAAGACTTCGAGGAAGTCGCCGTCTGGCAAGTCAGAAAGGCTTTGGAACAGGCTTATCAATTGGGCCTGAAACAAGGCCAAAAACAATAACCCCAAAAGGAGAAGCACCATGAAAACAACAAAACTCACTGCTACCCAAGAGACTGTTCTCAAGCAAGCCGCTGAGACAGGAACCCTTGACGCTTCCGAGCTCACCCTGAAAGGAGGTGCCCGGAAGAAAGTGCTGGACAGTCTGACCAGCAAAGGCTTTCTGATCCCCATGAAAAAGGCTGACACCTACGACATCAGCCCTCAGGGCAAGACGGCCATCGGCCTCCCGGTAGACGACCAACCTGCCCGGAAAGGCAAGATCCGCACCGGTACCAAACTCCACAGGGTGATTGAGCTGCTGAGCCGACCCGAAGGCGCTGAGATCCACGAAATCATGCGCGAGACCGGATGGCAACAGCACACGGTTCGCGGCACTCTGGCCGGAGCCTTAAAAAAACGACTGGGACTGACCATTGAATCAGAGAAGCCTGAAGGCAAGGATCGCATTTACCGGATCACCGCCGGACTGGAAGCGCTCTTTCAGGGTGAGACTGCATAAGTAACCGCTCTCACATTGCAAGGCGGCTGGCTGACGGCCGCTATTGCTCCATTCTACTGGCCATTGAACTCAAGTTTTAGTGGTACCTCAAATCTGTCAACCAGGTTGACAACCCTGGCCGCAAAGGCTGACAGTTTGGTTGACAAAATCCCTGGCTGGTTGACACCGGAAAGCCTCGCCATTACTGGGCTGAAGCCCAATCTGTCAACCTGAGTGTCAACCCCGATTTTCACTCTGTCGCTGGCGCTATTCCGCGCTGATGCATACCCGCACTAGAAGACGCCTCCCAGGGACCCCGGAACAGCCGTCAGAAGATGTTTATCAAGCGTTCTCTTCGATCCCGAGACGCTCCCTGTATTTAAAAAGAAGCTCTCAGAGCGGCTTAAATTAAGCCTCAGCCTTTCCATGTTCTTGTCACCTTCTCCAGCCCACGGCTGGCAATGTATCCGCCAATACCCAGCTGAATAATATTAAACAGTTTCAGTTCCACTGCCTCAGTAAGATTTGGTGCTGACCAACCCATCCATCGACACACGACTAATGCCGTAAAGACCAGCATCACCATGGGTCTCCAGTTCCTTTGCAGCAAGCTTTCACCCTGAGCTTCGGCTTTAACAACGCCAGCCTTTTGCTCCAGCTCATTCAGCTCACCGTTGAGCAGCATCTTGCTCAGTTCCGCTCTGGCTTCCCTGGCTTTGTTCGCATCAGGAAAAAGCTTGTCGATCACCTTCCCGATCACCGGGATGGCAGCCACCAAACTCACCGTTTGCCTCCCAGCAGTCCTTCCTGTCTTAACCAGTGGTGCACATCAAAATTGGGACAGGTCTTCACCTTACTAAAGTGATGATGACCATGCACGACAGCGTTTGAATAAATAGCTTGATGGCCAGCCACCAGAAGCTTCAGCATTCGCTTCTGTTCCGGAGTGAAGTTATCTTCTGGCTCATTGTGTTCATTCAGGCCACCCACCAAACAGATGCCAACACTCTCATGGTTGTGGTATTTGACATGAGCACCCCAGTCTTCAATAGGACGACCCTGCTTTACGGAACCGTCCCTCTCAATCACCCAATGGTAACCAATATCCAGAAAGGCCCGCTCCATGGTGTGCCAACGTTTGATGTCGTCAAAAGTAACGTGTTGGTTGGCTCGGGTGTCCGAGCAATGAACGACGATGTAATTAGTTTCCTTACGCTTGCCCATGACTCATCCCCTGAGTTTATGTTTTAAGAAAGTAAGCCAACAGGCCAATAGCAGCGGTCAGCACGATCCAACCGAAGCGCTCGATATAGCCCAACATCACACCCCGGCGACTGGCCTGGAACTCCAGTTTTCGGATGCGTTTCTCCTGCTCGTCCAGGCGTTCATCCTGACGGGTAAGGTTGTTGGTCTGGTGAGTAATTCGTTCCTCGATCATGGACAGACGGGAAACGGCATCGCTCAGTTTGTCGAGCTTGGAATCAATCTGATCCAGTCGCCTTGAAAGTTCTTCCATGTCTTTCTTCTCTGGTTTGTTCAAAGGTCAGATGATTGGATTCAAGATAGGCTTCCTTGCCTGTGTACTCCTCCCATCGGCGCACGATGACATCAACGTATTTGGGGTCCAGTTCGGTAAGCCGGGCACTGCGGTGTGACTTTTCGCATGCAATCAGTGTGGAGCCGGAACCGCCAAACAGGTCCAGCACGATGTCGTGGGTCTTGGAAGAGTTGCGAACAGCTCGCTCTACCAGCTCCACGGGTTTCATAGTGGGATGAAGGTCATTCCTGGCAGGCTTGCTATAGAACCAAACGTCGCCCTGATCTCTGGCTCCACACCAGAAATGTTCGTTGCCTTCCTTCCAGCCGTAGAGGATTGGCTCGTACTGCCGTTGATAATCGGAACGACCCAGGGTGAAGGTGTTCTTGGCCCAGATGATAAACGTGGACCACTTGCCACCGGCTTCCCGAAACGCTTTCTGGAGTGTATCCAGTTCAGACGACGACATGCAGATATAAATGGCCCCCTTGCAGACTCCGAGCAGGTTGGTCATGGCGGCCAGCAGGAAAGCGTGGAACTCAGAGCCGAGATTATCGTTTTTGATCCGGCGATCTTTTTTGGCTTGGGTGTTTTTCTCAGGGTTAGCGTAGTCAACGTTGTAAGGTGGATCGGTGAACACCATATCCGCCAGCTGGCCTGCCATCAGGGCTTCCACATCTGCCTGTTCGGTAGCACTGCCACACAGCACCCGATGGCTTCCCAAAATCCAAAGATCACCCAACTGGCTGACGGGATGCTCTTCCGGTTCAGGAATTTCGTCATCGTCGGTCTGCCCTTCTGGTTCGTCCACCAGCAACAGACCTTCCAACTCCTCATCGGAAAAGCCCATCAGGTCCAGGTCAAAATCCAGGGCATCCAGCTCTGCCAGTTCCTGTTTGAGCAGTGCTTCATCCCAGCCTGAGTTGGCCGTGATCTGGTTGTCGGCAATGATCAGCGCCCGGCGCTGAGTCTCACTCAAGTGCCCCAACACAATCACCGGCACAGTTTCCATGCCCAGCTGCTTCGCCGCCATCAGACGACCATGACCGGCTACGATGACATCGTCACTGCCCACCAGCACCGGATTGACAAACCCGAACTCCTCGATGGACCGGGCAATCTGGTCCACCTGCTCATCGGAGTGAGTACGAGCGTTGTTGGCGTAGGGCACCAGGGTGGCGACGGGGCGATGTTCTATGGCTTCGACAAGGATTCTGGACATGATTCTTCCGTGATTTCCAGATGTAAAAAAACCTCAAACCGGGGAGGTGTGAGGTTCAGGTGCACTTCGCTTCGAGCTTAGCGTTAATTCTTGTCAAATTTGGCGAAAGTGTCCAACCCTTGAAGAGGCCTCTATTTTGGATATAGCCAGACAAAACCAGACACTACGAGTTACTTCGGGTTACTCCGGGTTACGTCCTCCGGCCAAATGGATGGCAATCCTGCTCATGGCTTTGCACCAGTGTGCGTATGGGGTTTTCCGGTTCACTCCCAAATCTTCAGCAATCACTCGCCAGGGCAAACCCGATGCACGAAGCCAGATCAGCTTGCGTTCCTCCTCGCTGACCCATCGCAACCAGCGCATACACTTCACCATGCGATCCACTTCGTCTTCCGAGGGCTTGGGCAATCTCAGGATTTTGTTTTCCCCTTGATAAACTTCCCAGCGGTTGGGATTGATTTCGGGCCAGTAGGCCGAGTACCGGAGATTAATACCTAACGACACTCGTCGTGCTACCAGCCAGGCTTCCCGATAGCGATTGGCCAGTTCATTGATGTCCATTCGAGATTCCTCCCTGAGTCGATTTCCAGCCGGAAATATCACGCATCAGTAAGGTTGGAAATTTAAGTTCCAACCTTACTTGTATAAGTAAGGGGTTCTGGAAATTGGAAACGGTTTATTTTTCAATGAGTTACACGTTTCCAGAGCCACGCCATTTCTTGGAAATTGGAAATGCGACATATGTCACTTAAATTTTCATATTTCTTTATACTTTCAGACTGTTAGAGTGTTTTTTTAAACCTTTCTCTATTTCCAAAACTCTGGAAATGTTCTGGAAATGCTGGAAATTGGAAACGCTCTGGAAACGCTCAATCAGTCATTTTTCAACCGATCTGCACCCTCTTCAATCCGGCCTTTTCCATCAGCAAATAGTCCCCAGGGAGAATCCAGCCACTTTTGTTCTTTTGATCCCAGAAGTGTGCCTTTAACCACTCTTGGCGGACGCTCATTCAACAATTCCTGAACCATATTTTCGAGCTTGTGTCTGGGCATATGATGGAAGGCTTCAGGAAGACGATGCCGGTGCTTGAAGACCCCATTCACTCCGGTATGAGTAAAAGGATGCCCACGACTGGCTGCCATTCTGATGCCGCCAGCGAGCACTCCCAGCAAATCATAGGTAGAAGGCTGTTGACCTTTTATCCTTGCAGTCAGGTCCTCCAACAATCCGATGCTGTTGCGTTTATAAGTACGGATTGTCCGATCCGCCGGGCCATTGGATTTCACTACCGCTCCCTGGTAAAAACTTCTCGGCTCGGGGATCAGGTTCAGAGTCTGACAAGTTTGCTGCACGATCTGGTCCTGTGCAGGCCAGAGGGCATAGGCCATACGAACACCATCCACCAGCGCACTGCTGCCTCTAATGGCATCCCTGGCCTGTTCTGCACTATCGATGGGTTTCTGTCCTGGTGGTTTGCGCATATGGTGAACCACAATCACAGTGGCTCCGGTTTCACTGGCCAGATTTGCCAGCAGCCCCGTCAGGTAACTACCCACTGCAGGGTCAGCGTTCACATCGGCATGAACAAAAGAGGATAAGGGATCAAAGACCACCAGCTTGAGATCTTCAATAGCCTGAAGCTGGCGGACTACCTGGGTAAACTCTGATGTCGTTCTTGGCCCTTCCGGAGTTTCCCTGACCATGGGGAATGGGCCACCTGCATTAGGTAATGGAATAATGAAGAGTTTCTCAGGCGATTTCAGTCGCAAGTCTGTCGGGTCCAGTTTTTGAAGACGACGGTGTACTTCTGCCTGATTATCCTCAGAGGTGAAAACAACGGCTGTTCCATGTTGTAAGACCTTGCCACCAAACACCTCGACCGTCAGGTCTTCACCACAGGCAATTTCCAGTGCAAGCTTGAGTGTGAGCATTCCCTTACCTGTGTCTCCCATAGCCGCAAGGATTGAGACAACACCTAATGGAAAAGAGCCTTCAATCAGGTAGTGCTGCTCAGGGGCTACACCTTTGTAACGGAGCGCACTCCAGTCTGACAGTTGCAGGCCTGCCGATTTGATTGTCTTCCGCTCGGTTGCGGCCATCCAGTGATCAATATCAAAGCCTTCCTGAACGGCATCTGCGGAATCCCATTTCTCAGGTTTATCTGCCGGTGGTTTCAGAATCACTACAGACAAAGCTCCGACATCATCGATAGCTTTAGCCGCACTGAAAGCATATTCCAGCCCGGCGTCGTCATTATCAGGCCAGAGCGAAACACGCTTACCTTTGAGAGGTGACCAGTCCGTCTTATCCGTCGGGGCCTTGGCACCGTTCATTGCAGTGGTGGCACAATAGCCACTTTCAATCAAAGCCTGTGCTGCTTTCTCGCCTTCCACCAGCAGTACTTCGTCCGCTACCTTGATACCTGGCTGGTTGTAGAGTGGCCTGGGGTTGGGGGCTTTGGTTTTACGGGTCTTTACATCCCAAGGCCGAAACTCTTTACCCTCTGGCGTATCGTACCGGTAAACACAGGCGATCA
>NZ_JAHHPN010000359.1:0-1212 GCF_024606325.1 Endozoicomonas sp. ONNA1 | reverse complement strand
CCCGGCTTCAGGGTCAGCTTGCGTAAAACACCACTGTGGGGGGTGCATGTGGAAGCGCTGAAACGAAACTCAATCTCCAGTCTGATATTATTGCTTTCCTGACTGCCAATCCGGTGCAGGCCGACACCGAGGTTTTTTCCTTCATTAGCAAGGTTTTCCAGCTCAGTCTTGTCACGCCAACGCTTCCGGGGGAATTCACCTAAAGGTTTTCCGGGGTAGCGATTCAAAAATGCCAGCATCTGTGCTCTGGAAAAGGTGTAGGTGTCCACTTTCCTGGTGACCTTGCAAAGTCTCCTTCCCGAATCAAAATGAGTTGAGAGGGTGGTGTTGCTCAGTTTCATCACATCCCCGGCTATGAACTGCCAGCGGCCCGTATCGGTCAGATCCTTCCGGTACCAGTGGGTATTAGCACGACTGACGTTGACAGACGGGATGTCGGGGGTGTTGAAGTCCACGGTGACGGTCTCACCGGGTCTCTGTTTGCTGAAAACCAGATCCATGCTCTCGCTAACCGGGTTGACAGTCAGGCTGGCCAGCTGTTTGTTCTGTCGGCACCCGGCACCAAATCGCCCCCAGCGGATGACCAACACTGGCCATTTGCCTGTCGAAGGCTCCTGAGGTGTGTGGACGTAAAATTTGTGATTACCAAGGTTGTTGCCACTGAGCCTGATTGAATCCGCATGAGTGCCCGTGTAAACCTTGTGGTGACCCTCACCCAGTATCACCGTGTTAAAACCGCTTCTCAGCCAGACAGACGTCTTTCCGCCGTGAGTGATGACGGTGTCGTTACCCCCTCCGACATCCAGGATGTTGGTGCCATTGGTGACCATGAAAACCGTATTCTCGTCGTTTCCTTTGATCCGGTCATCGTGGGGAGAGTCCTGTATGACCTCGACACCGGTCACCACATCCCCCAACGACGGATCCCGGTTGGTCATATCCAGCCAGAGCTTTTCTTTTCGGATCATGTAGGAAAGGGTGTCTGTGCCGGGGCCACCGTCCACCACGTTTTGACCGGTCAACACCGCCCGGTCATTGCCCGCCCCCAGTTTTATTACGTTTGTCCCATTGCTGGCATAGACAAAATCGTCACCACGGCGCGCATCCACTATATTGTTGCTATTCTCATCTCCCCTGAGAAAAATGGCATCACGCTGGTCAGACCCGTACACTTCTGAGCCGTCTTCGGAACCCACCAGGTTTTCCATACCC
>NZ_JAHHPN010000028.1:0-4155 GCF_024606325.1 Endozoicomonas sp. ONNA1 | reverse complement strand
GACCAATTTATTGCAACCGCAGTAGGAC
Source organism: Endozoicomonas sp. ONNA1 (assembly GCF_024606325.1). Classification (NCBI taxonomy): domain Bacteria; kingdom Pseudomonadati; phylum Pseudomonadota; class Gammaproteobacteria; order Oceanospirillales; family Endozoicomonadaceae; genus Endozoicomonas; species Endozoicomonas sp. ONNA1. The sequence goes on along the minus strand of NZ_JAHHPN010000028.1, from coordinate 4,127 downwards.
AGCCTTAAGTCCGACAGGCTGCTAGCAAGGCTAACAGGGGCTCGACTCTATGAACGTAGTGTTCAGGGAAAAATCAGGCAAGCTCTTCATCATTGTGAAGGTCAATGATCGAATCGCTTCCCGCATTAGCCCGGGTCTCTTCGTTTCTACTGGCAGCAAGACGGCTTAAATATTCACTGTCGATACCGCCGGCAATGTATTTACCATCAAAGACAGAACAGTCAAAGTCGGTAATCTCGGGATTCAACGAAGAAACGATTTTCTTAAGATCATCCAAATCCTGAAAGATCAGACGATCTGCCCCGATTTCCTGCTCGATTTCCTTGTCAGTCCGATTGTAGGCAATGAGCTCTTCTGATGTTGGCATGTCGATCCCATAAACATTGGGGAAGCGAATCGCAGGAGCAGCAGAGCTAAAATAGACTTTCTTTGCGCCACTGTCTCTGGCCATCTCGATGATCTGCTGACAGGTCGTGCCTCTGACAATGGAGTCATCGACTAACAGGACATTCTTGCCTTCAAATTCCTGTTGAATGGCACTGAGTTTTTGGCGAACGGATTTCTCGCGGACTTCCTGACCAGGCATGATGAATGTGCGACCAATGTAGCGGTTTTTAACAAAGCCTTCTTTGTAAGGAAGCCCCAATCGGTTGGCAATCTCCAGTGCTGATGTCCGGCTGGTGTCAGGAATAGGCATGACAACATCAATATCATGCTCTGGCCACTCTCTGAGAATCTTGTTAGCAAGGATCTGCCCCATTCTCTGATGAGCCTGATAGACAGAAATACCATCAACAATGGAGTCAGGGCGGGCGAGATAGACGTACTCAAAAATACAAGGATGCTTGGTGCCCTGAACACACTGGAATGTGTGCAGCTGATTATTTGAGTCTATGAAGACAGCTTCGCCTGGCTCGACGTCACGAATAACTTCAAAACCAGAGGCACTCAAAGCGACGGATTCAGAAGCCATCATATATTCTGTGCCTTTTTCGCTTTCCCGCTTACCGAAGATCAGGGGGCGAATACCGTTAGGGTCACGAAAACCAATGATACCGTGACCATTAATCATGGCGACGACAGCATAGCCACCTTCGCAACGCTCATGGACTCGACGAACCGCCTGGAAGAAGTCTTCCGGCTTGGGCTGCAACTTGCCTGACTGCTCCAGTTCATGGGCGAAGACATTCAGCAGAATCTCTGAATCAGAGCTGGTATTGATGTGACGAAGATCTTCTTCAAAGAGTTCCTGCTTGATGCTCTGGGCATTGGTCAGATTCCCGTTATGGGCAAGGGCAATACCATAGGGAGAGTTAACATAGAACGGCTGGGCCTCGGCTGAGCTGGAAGTACCTGCGGTAGGATAACGAACATGAGCGATGCCCATATTGCCCACCAGTTTTTTCATGTGCCGGGTTCTGAAGACATCACGGACCAGCCCGTTATCTTTTCTCAGATAAAAGTGCCCTCCTCCCAGGGTCACCATACCGGCTGCGTCCTGCCCCCTGTGCTGAAGCACGGTCAGCGCATCGAACAACAGCTGGTTAACATTCACTGTCGCCGAAATACCGACAATTCCACACATTTATCACATCCTCAGGCTGGATCAGCGGCTCCAAAGCTCTGGCAAGGTCACCTGAAAGTCAGAAAAACCCTGTTTTTTGTGCTTATAGCTGTCTTTAGAGCCTATTTTTTCTCAAAAGTTCAGAAAGCGCCCTCTGGACGTTTGCCTGTTCCCGGGAAGCTTTCAGAGATTATTTCAACCGGCTTGCAACATAGGTTCAACCCACTGGACCACTGTTTGTCTGGACCAGTCTGCAAGTAGCAAAAAGTGCGGCAATAATACCGAATCTTGCCATGCTTCGTCATTCTCTAATGGAGCAAAAGTCATTAATCCCACCACAAGCACCACAAGCAAGCAGCCTCTGAGCCCGCCGAAAACCATACCCAGTATCCTATCAGTCCCAGTGAGACCGGTGGCTTCAACCAATTCTGAAAATAATCGATTAATCAACCCGCCCACCAGTAGCGTTGCGACAAAAAGCAGAATTGATGCGGAAATCACTCTAACAGACGGGGTTTCTACATACTGAGTTAACAAGTTTGCAACACTGCCGTTAAAAGTCCAGGCCACAAAAATGGCCACTACCCAGGTCAGAAGAGAGAGAACTTCTTTGAAAAAGCCACGTTTAAGGCTGATAAGAGAGGAAACAGCCACTATGGCCGCAATGACCCAATCAATCCAGGTAAAGGTCAAAGGAATACTCCTGCATAAGTCTTTATTCAGGCTAGATTATCGGTTTTGAAACACGTACTCAACATACAAAAAGCCCGTCTCTATGGACGGGCTTTTTGTATATGTGATTCCCTACTCTTCGAAAATTATCCTGGATTCGTTCTTCTTCATAAAGGCTTCACCGATGAACTTCACTTGATCAAGGTCATCCATATTCTTGTAAGGACCATGTGCTTTACGGTGTTTTACTATCTCTTCTGCTGTTCGTCTGCCTACGCCTATAAGCTTTTCGTCCAGTTCCTGAACGGTGGCTGTGTTGACGTTAACGACCTGTTCTTTTTCGTCGCTATTGGCAAATGAACCGTTAGAGAATATTAAAAGGCTGGAAAGAGCAATGCTTGAGAAAAATGTATTCATAATCAAACTTCCTTATTGATTATTAACGTTTGGCTTCAGATATCTTGAAACCGTTATTTTCAGTTCTAGACGGATTTTTAAAAAAAACCAAACAGATGGAAAAAAAACTATGAATACAACAGAACCATTGAATATAAATGACTGATTTTATAAAGAACTCACGACAGACTCCAGAATAAGCACCCAGACAGCACAGCCAATGTTTTGACAATATAGAAGTACGAATAACACCATTTCTTCAGGCTCTGACAGCAAAAAGTCGAGAGTAAAACAAACCCTCAGGAGCCTTTCGGATTGATGACTTCGAGTATAAATTTCAGAACAAAACGAGCCGGAGTATTGAGTACACTCATGGCTGCAGTCAGTATCACCTATCGATTCTGTATTAAACTACGCCCAGCCCTATAAATGAAACTTGAGCTATCTTAATGAGCGCAGTTTAGATTCGTAAAGCACAAAGTGAGTAAGATAGAATGAAGGAAAATGGGATAACGGACAAAGCAGGTAGCCTTTATGCGAGACTTGTATGATACCGATTTTTACAGCTGGACTCAGAGACAGGCAAAACTGATTCGTGAAGGTCGCCTCGCAGAACTCGACCTGGAAAATATCCTTGAGGAAATTGAGAGCATGGGTCGCAGTGATTACAGAGCCTTGCAGTCCCGGCTGGAAATACTGTTCATGCACTTGTTGAAATGGGAACACCAGCCAGAAAAAAGACAAACAGGCCACAGCTGGGAACGCACCATCCGTGTGCAACGTAAGCAGGCATGGCGAATTCTACAGGATTCTCCGGGTCTAAAACACAAAATTGATGTTATGCTTCCTGTTGCTTACAAAAGAGCCGTCGAAGATGCCGCTGAAGAAACAGGACTATCACCTTCCACTTTTCCCAAGGAGCGTCCCTGGAGCTATGAGCAAGCTATCAATCCTGAATTCTGGCCCTAAAACTTCTCAGTCCATAAGATAAACTGAACAGTAACTATGAAATCCTATAAAACAGCAGGTCATTTTTGTGCGTGATTTATACGATACTGATTTTTACAGCTGGACCCAGAGGCAGGCAAAACTGATCCGTGAGGGCCGCCTGACAGAACTCGATCTGGAAAATATCCTTGAGGAAATTGAGAGCATGGGTCGCAGTGACTACAGGGCATTAGAGTCCAGAATATGCGTACTTTTCATGCATTTGTTGAAATGGCAGTACCAGCCTGAAAAAAGGCAGACTGGCCAAAGCTGGGAAAGAACGATCCGAGAGCAACGCAAGCAGATCAGGCGAATTCTAAGAAAAAATTCAGGACTGAAAAGCAAACTGACAGAGATTTTGGTTGAAGCTTACTCGGACGCTGTAGAAGACGCCTCAGATGAGACAGAGCTACCCTCCTCTACTTTTCCAAAAGAATGCCCCTGGAACTATGAGCAGGCGATGGACCCGGAATTTTGGCCGTAATGTCCTTGTATATATCCAGAACGG
>NZ_JAHHPN010000358.1:0-10132 GCF_024606325.1 Endozoicomonas sp. ONNA1 | reverse complement strand
CTTCTCAACAATAATACGCAGGACACCCAGGGTGGCTCTTCGCAGTGCAAACGGATCTTTATTACCTGAAGGTGGTTGATTGATGCCAAAGATGCCGGTAATAGTATCGATTTTGTCAGCAATCGCTACGGCACAACCTGTCAGATTGGAAGGCAGTTGATCACCTGCAAAGCGTGGCATGTACTGCTCATTCAAAGCGAGACATACCTCCTGTGCTTCGCCATCGTTTGCGCCGTAGTACTGACCCATGATGCCCTGTAATTCAGGGAATTCCAGAACCATTTCTGAAGTCAGGTCTGATTTACACAGTTCTCCGGCACGGACAGCCAACTGTTCTTGCCCAGTCTCCTGTCTGGCGATGAAACCAGCCAGTTTAGCAATACGTTCGCTTTTATCGAACAACGATCCCAGTTGTGCCTGGAAGACGATAGGTTTCAGGGTCTCCCTGCGAGCTTCAAGTGTGGTTTTTTTGTCCGTATCAAAGAAAAATTTGGCATCCGAGAGACGGGGTCTTATTACCCGTTCATTACCGGATACTACTTGTTCGGGCTCTACGCTCTCGATATTAGAAATGGTTATAAAATAGGGAAGTAACTTTCCTTCCTGAGATGGATCTCTTGACACGACATGGAAATACTTCTGATGCTCCTTCATGGAAGAGATCAGGGCCTCTGCGGGGACTTCCAGAAATTCATCATCAAAACGACCGGACAGGGCAACGGGCCACTCATTCAATGCTGTCACTTCATCGAGCAGGTCTTCATCAATGACCGCTTCGCCACCCAGGCCGCTCGCCACTTCTGCCACCTGTTGCTTGATGAGATTGCGTCTTTCTTCGAAGAGAGCCATCACCTTACCCTGCTCTCTCAGAAGATTATGATAATCGGCAGGCTGGTTAACGGTCAGAGGCTGGTTAGCGTGAAATCGGTGGCCTCGAGTCTGGTTACCTGATTGAAGGCCCAGAATTTCGCAATCGACTACCTCTTCCCCCATCAGCATCACTAACCAGTGGACTGGGCGAACAAACTCAGTGCGCTGTGCTCCCCAACGCATACGCTTGGGAATAGGCAGTTCATTCAGAGACTGGCTGACCATGTCTGGCAGTAGTTGAGTGGTCTCGCAACCCTGTTGAACCGTACGGTAGACAAGCCAGGCGCCTTTATCGGTTGTCAGCGTTTCCAACTGATCGACTGAAACGCCGTTAGAACGGGCAAAACCTTCGGCTGCTTTAGTGGCCTTGCCTTCTCTGTCGAAGGCGGCTTTTACCGCGGGGCCGCGGCGCTCAAGCTGCTGATCAGGTTGTGCAGTATCCAGACCCTTGATCAGCAAAGCCAGACGACGAGGTGCGGCAAAGGCTTCAAAGCTGTCAAAAGACAGTTGAGCGTTCTTCAGGCGATCCAGGATGCCATGAGTGAATGCATTGGAAAGGCTTTTCAGCGCTTTCGGGGGTAGTTCTTCTGTTCCCAGCTCGACCAGGAAATCTTTCTGGCTCATTACTTCTTCTCCTGTGTCTTGCTGTCTTCCAGACTGGCCAGAACTTCTGTACGGATATCGTCACTGGCCAGTGGGAAGCCGAGATGAAGGCGAGTATCAAAGTAGGCTTTGGCTACGGCTCTGGCCAGGGTTCTGACTCGCAGAATAAAGCGCTGACGCTCTGTCACCGAGATGGCGTGACGGGCGTCCAGTAGGTTGAAGGTATGAGAAGCTTTCAGGACATACTCATAAGCAGGCAGAGGCAGGCCCGCTTCAACCAGACGCCTGGATTCGGCTTCATAAAAATCGAATTGATGGAACAGTTCCTGAGTGTCAGCGTGTTCAAAGTTGAAAGTAGACATCTCTACTTCCTGCTGGTGGAAAACATCGCCGTATGACACTGTGCCCTGTGGACCTTCAGTCCAAATCAGGTCGTATACGTTGTCAACACCCTGAATATACATGGCCAGACGCTCAAGGCCGTATGTGATTTCGCCAGTGACCGGATAGCACTCAATACCACCTACCTGTTGGAAGTAGGTGAATTGAGTGACTTCCATGCCATTCATCCAGACTTCCCAGCCCAGACCCCAGGCACCCAGTGTTGGGGATTCCCAGTTGTCTTCTACAAAGCGAAGGTCATGCACCAGTGGGTCGATGCCCAGCTCCCTGAGGGAATCCAGGTAAAGTTCCTGAATGTTATCCGGAGAGGGTTTCATCACCACTTGGAACTGATAGTAGTGCTGTAGGCGGTTTGGGTTTTCACCATAGCGTCCATCGGTTGGACGGCGGCTGGGCTGCACGTAGGCAGAGTTCCAGTTTTCAGGACCTATTGCGCGAAGGAAGGTCGCTGGATGGAAGGTGCCTGCGCCCACTTCCATGTCCAGTGGCTGCATAATGACACAGCCCTGGCGAGCCCAGAACTGCTGAAGGGCCAAGATAAGGCCCTGGAATGTCTTGATATCAGGCGTGCTTTGAGAAGTCACAGTACTACCTCATGGAGGCTCAAAATTAGGCTTTATTCCTCTATCCCGGCTGCCAATAGCCTCGACAATTCAGGGAGCTGACGCTTCTGGTTCAACCTCCATGACGACCCGGGTGCTTGCAATGCCACTGAAAGCCTGAGCGTGAAACGGCTCATTTGTGCATTAAGTGTCATTTTCTGGAAACAGCAGCGGATTATAACGTTTTGGTTCTGGAGCGGATACCGTTGTATCCCTCTGGAAATGTGGTCGTTGTGTATAACAGAGCAACAATATCCTCAAAACTCTATGGGGCAGGATCATGGAGTTCTGATGAAGGTGTGGATAAGTTGTTGATAGCTGTGAATAACTTTTCTATTCTCAGTATTTCCAGAATGTGGGTGTAAACAATACCAGCAGTGTGAAGATTTCCAGACGACCCAGCAGCATGGCAAAACAGAGAATCCATTTCGCTGTATCGGGAAGAGCGCTGTAATTTTCGGCGGCTTCACCCAGGGCGGGGCCCAGGTTGTTCATGCTGGACGCTACGGTAGAAAAAGCAGTGGTCAGGTCAACGCCCGTGGCCATTACGGCCAGAATCATGACAGCAAACAGAAATACATAGGTGGCAAAGAATCCCCAGACAGCCTCACCGACTCGACTATGAACGGCCTTGCCACCCAGTTTGATGGTGTAAACAGCATTGGGATGAACCAAACGACGAAGTTCTCTTACCCCCTGTTTGAAGATCAGCAGCACACGAATCACCTTCATGCCACCTGCCGTTGAGCCGGCACATCCCCCGGCAAAACTGGTCATAAAGAGAAGAAGTGGCAGGAATGTTGGCCAGGCTGAGAAACCGCTGGTGGCATAACCGGTGGTCGTGGCAACAGAAACGACTTCGAAAATACCGTGATCCAGTGAGTTTGCCAGATCATAAGTGCCGGAGAAATAGAGACCTGCCACCGTAATTAATGAGACCACCAGAAGGATCAGCAAATAAGTGCGAACCTCGGGGTCTCTCCAGTAGTGATAGGTGGATTTATTACGCCAGGCGAAAAAGTGAAGCGCAAAGTTAATACCGGCTACCAGCATAAAGAAGGTGGCAGTGGCATTAATCAGTGGTGATTCAAAATAGCCAATGCTGGCATCGTGGGTTGAGAAACCACCAATGGCTACGGTGGAAAAGCTGTGGCTGACGGCATCAAAAAGATTCATACCTGCCAGCCAGTAACCCAGCGCACATATTGCTGTCAGTGTCAGGTAGAGCAGCCATAGTGCTTTCGCTGTTTCCTTGATTCGGGGTGTCAGCTTGTTGTCCTTTATGGGGCCCGGTGTTTCTGTCCGATAAAGTTGCATACCTCCGACCCCCAGCATAGGCATGATAGCCACTGCCAGAACAATGATACCCATGCCCCCCAGCCACTGAAGTTGCTGACGGTAAAAGAGGATTGATTTAGGCAGATGATCAATGCCCGTCAGTATCGTAGCGCCAGTGGTGGTGAGGCCCGACATGGACTCGAATACAGCGTCCGTCACACTGAGGCCCGGGTCTTCCATCAGTAAGAGTGGCAGGGAACCCATGCCTCCCAAAACGACCCAGAAAAGGACGGTGATGATAAAGCCTTCGCGGGGGCGTAAATCTGATTTGATTTTTCTGAAAGGAAACCAGAGTAACAAACCGATGAGAAACGTCAGGAAAAAAGTATATAAAAACAGTGAAATTTCAGTTTCCCCATAAATCATCGCCACCGCCAGAGGCGGAAGGCTGGAGAAGCTGAATAGCATCAAAAGAATGCCCAAGACAGGCAAAACGACAGAAAACTGCATAAGACCCTGTTTTTCTGGTTATGCAGACAGCGGCCATGCTGTCTGTTTTGGTTATCTGTGCTTATGAATGACGGTACTGTAAAACTCAGTACAGCATTCAGAGATAGCGGTGGAGTGCTGATAAGGTACGACTGTACTATGAGAGTGATCGCTTTAAAACAGAAAACCCGCACTATGGCGGGTTTTCACATCATACAAGATCCAGTTTTGAATTCACTTGATCGGCTCAAGTCGCCAGGGCTTACAGGTCAGAGCCATGCCGAATCCAATTTTAAGGTTAGGCAATTCTTAACGTAACGACAACCCTGCTGGACAGCCTGTGCATATCATATCAGATTTTAGATATTTTTCATGTCCTAAACAGCACTATTTTTGACTATCGAGCTTCTCGAAATCCTTTTTGGACGCTTTGATTGAACTTTTAACTTTCTTTATATCTTCACTAAGAGGGAGAGATTCGGGAGTTGTACCGCTTATATCTATCATTGTCCTGCGAACGGTTCTACCTACTTGCTCGGCAGCTTTTTCAGCAGAACGCTGTCCTTTTATTCCCTCATTTCTAATCTTTGCTTCTGTCTGAGTTACTCTGAAAAGGTTAGCAGCTAATTCTTCTTTGCCCATGAAATCAAGTAATGACCTTTTAGCTTTCCTTCCTTGCAACCCCTTGACGAGCTTTAGATCACTCAGATTCATATTATACATTCCCCGGTATCCGGCATTTTGAAATAAAGCATATTTATCTACACCCGCATTTTTTGCCACAGAGCTTAAGGTTTTTTCATGAGCTGAAATTTCATCCCGGACGAGAACTCTTTCTACTTCTTCTGCCTCTTCAACGTAACGCCTGAAAGATTCAGCAAGGGTTGCAAAAAAAGCTTGCGCTTTAGCGACTTGCTCTTTTTTAGGGTCTGCATTCATTGCAACTAAATAGCAGGCAAAACGGGAAAGCTGATAGTCCATTACTTGCTTTCCATCTAAGATGCTTGGCGTTTGGCGGAAGTCTTGCATTACATCAATGCCTAATGTCATGCAAGCTGTAATGCCTTTATTGACAATTTTTTGAAAGCTCGAGTACGAGCTATATCCAAGCATTTTCATAAAATCACTGGCTAACCAATGAGTTATCTCCCCTTGTACAGCAATATCATTGAAATTTGACTTGCCTTGGTCAAAATGAAAAACGTCCGAAATTTCTGACATGATGCAGCCTATGTATAAGTATTTATGATGTAGGAAATCACACAATGGTTGCTAACTTTCAGTTATCCAAGGTGTTTGGCTGTTATCATGCGTTAGAAGAACCCTAGCCCAACCTGAAAGAGCTGTTCTACTTCGTGAATACGTTTTTTGTTGGTCAGAAACAGAATGATATGATCTCCTGACTCTATACGGGTAGTGTCGTGTGCAATTAACACTTCATCGTTTCTGACTATGGCCCCAATGGTTGTTCCGGGAGGCAGCTCGACCTGCTGAACCGTTTTACCGACGACTCTGGATGAATGTTCGTCGCCATGAGCAATGGCTTCAATGGCTTCTGCTGCGCCTCGACGGAGAGAGTGAACGTTAACAACGTCCCCTCTTCGTACGTGTTTCAGAAGACTGCCGATAGTGGCCTGCTGCGGGGAAATCGCAATATCTATTTCACCTCCCTGAACCAGATCAACGTAGGCAGGATTATTAATCAGAGCCATTACTTTACGGGCACCAAGACGTTTGGCCAGCATAGCGGCCATGACGTTAGCTTCATCATCGTTGGTCAGGGCACAAAAGACATCTGTCTCTTCAATGTTTTCAGAAATCAGCAGTTCTTTATCGGAGGCATTGCCGTTGAAAACCATGGCTTTGATCAGGGTCTCGGACAGGAACTGACAGCGCTCCATATTCTGTTCAATGATTTTCACCTTGAAATCATTTTCAGCCGATTGGGCGAGGCGCAGACCAATGTTACCACCGCCGGCAATAATGATGCGTTTGTAATCATCATCGAGCCTCTGAAGTTCACTCATGACAGCCCGGATATGACAGCGGTCAGCGATGAAGAAGACCTCATCATCGGCCTCAATCACCGTTGTACCTTTGGGCATGATGGCCTTGCCGCGGCGGAAAATCGCAGCCACCCGGGTGTCAACGCTGGGCATATGTTCACGCAGGTAGCGTAATTCCTGGCCAACCAATGGACCGCCATAATAGGCTTTCATAGCCACCAGTTGGGCGCGGCCATTGGCAAAGTCCAGAACCTGAAGTGCTCCGGGACGTTCAAGAAGGCGTCGAATGTAGTTGGTGACGACTTGCTCCGGGCTGATCAATACATCGATGGGCAGAGCATCATCGCCAAACAGGTTTTCCTTGTTCAGGTACGCCGCCTGACGAATACGGGCAATCTTGGAAGGTGTGTGAAACAGGGTGTAGGCGATCTGGCAGGCCACCATGTTCACTTCATCGCTGTTAGTTACCGCTACCAGCATGTCAGCATCATCAGCACCGGCCTGTTTGAGTACAGAGGGGAATGAGGCCATACCCTGGATGGTCCGGATATCAATACGATCCTGTAGCTCCCTGAGAAGCTCGCCGTTGGCATCCACTACCGTGATGTCGTTCTCTTCATTGGCCAGGTTTTCTGCCAGAGTTCCACCTACTTGTCCGGCACCGAGAATGATGATTTTCATAGACTTTCCTGATGGCTTTTTATTATCAGAGAGCTTTCAATAGGCTGAGAGCTCTCACCAGGCTGAGGGCTCTCAATGGTCACGTCAGAATCACCGCGTACTTTTTTCAGCAGACTATAGAAAAAGCCGTCTCCTGAACCAGGCAGAATTTGTCGCCCAAAGCCGGTATCCAGTCCCCATTCTCCGGGAAGGGGTTGCAGTGCTGCGTCTACTTGTCGTTCGAGGAAAACGGCAATTTGTTTGCTGTTTTCAGCCGGCATTATGGAACAAGTCGCGTAGAGCAGTGTGCCACCGGGCTTTAGCAATGACCATAGGGTATTAAGGATTTTGCCTTGTAGCTCGGCCAATGCATCAATATCCTCGGGTTTGCGAAGCAGTTTAATATCCGGGTGGCGGCGGATTACGCCGGTAGCTGAGCAGGGAGCGTCCAGCAGAATATGATCGTAACTCTGTCCGTTCCACCATTGATCAGGCTGAGTACTGTCACCGGTCAGGAGTTGGGCTTTCAGGCCAATGCGATCCAGATTTTCCTGAACACGAGTCAGTCGCTTCTCATCTATGTCCAGGGCATCCAGTTCAATACCCGGAAACATTTCCAGCAATTGGCAGGTTTTTCCTCCCGGGGCGCAGCAGGCATCGAGAACCTTGTCGCCTTCTTTGATGGGCAACAGGTTTCCGGAAAGCTGGGCGGATTCATCCTGAACACTGACCACACCTTCAGAAAAGCCGGGCAGATGTTCTACCGGGAGAGCCCGTGTGAGGGTGATTGCCTGGGGAGACACCAGAGAAGATGAAGCCTGGATACAGTTATCCAGCAATTTTTTCAGGTAACGATCACGCTTTAAATGCTGCTCATTAACCCGCAGGGTCATGGGAGGAGACTGATTGTTGGCCCGGGCTATAGCCTGCCAATGATCAGGCCATGCTTTACGGATCTTGCCGATCAGCCACTGTGGGTGAGCGGTGAGACAAATATCGTTGGAATCGGACAGTGCATTGAGCGCATCTTCCTGTCGCTGTGCAGAACGCAGAACGCCATTCACAAGACCCCTGGCCCAGGCTTTACCCATCATACGGGTGACCTGGACCGTTTCTCCGATAGCGGCGTGTGCTGGAATGCGCGTATAGAAAAGTTGGTAGAGTCCCACCAGAATCAGGCTGTGAATGGTCTGCTCTTTTGATTTCAGCGGTTTGTCCATAAGGGCACTGAGCCAGTTATCCAGACGAAAATAGTAACGCAGCGTGCCGTAGCTCAGCTCTGCCAGAAGGGGTTGATCTTTCTGGCGCAGACCCTCCTGATATTCAGGTAGAACCTGACTCAGGGATTCACCGGAAGCAACACGGCTAATCACTTTGGCTGCTGCCAGTCGAACGGAAGATTGTTTGGCCATTAGTTGAATTTTGTCCCGGGTATAAACATATCCCTGCGGCTGTTGAGCAGGTCCTGAACGGGCATGGCACGACTGCCAGATAACTGTACATTAGTCAGACGGAGTATGCCTTTTGCACAGGCAATATCCAGACCTGATTTGTCAGCCTTAATCAGAGTGCCGGGTGTTTCAGCGTGGTTTTCTTCAACCCGTTCTGCCTCCCAGACCCGAATGGCGATCCCTTCCAACTCGGTTGTCGCTACTGGCCAAGGGTTAAATGCCCGTATCAGGCAGTCAAGATTAGCTGCTGTTTTGTGCCAATCAATGCGGGCTTCTTCCTTAGTCATTTTGTGGGCGTAACTGGTATAACGGTCATCCTGCTTTTCCGCAGTAATAGTGCCTTCAGCGATAGCATTAATGGCTTCGATCAGGGCCGGCTGGCCTACTTCGATCAGGCGGTCATGCAAATTGGAAGATGTGTCTGTTTTGTGAATCGGGCAGTGGGCTTTAATCAGCATATCGCCAGTATCCAGGCCTTCATCCATCTGCATAATGGTGACTCCGGACTCTTCGTCTCCGGCCGCAATGGCCCTCTGGATAGGGGCTGCACCGCGCCAGCGCGGCAGAATCGATCCATGCACATTGATGCAGCCAAAGGTTGGAATATCCAGAACACTCTTCGGAAGTATGAGACCATAGGCTACTACAATCATCAGATCTGGCTTGAGTGCGGCGAGCTGTTCACGGGCAGCTTCATCTTTTTTCAGAGACAGTGGCTGGAACACTGGGATATTATGTTGCAGCGCCAGCGCTTTCACCGGGCTGGGCTTCAGTTTTCTGCCCCGTCCCGCCGGTCTGTCTGGCTGGGTGTATACGGCAATGACTTCATGCTGACTGTCTATGACCGCTTGACTGTCCAGAACCGCTTGAAGGTGGGCGCTGGCAAAATCCGGAGTACCGGCAAAGACAATACGAAGGCTTTTCATTGGGTTTTCTACAAGCTCGACAGAACGATAGGGTTGGCGGCGATGATAGATAAAGTAAGGGGCTGAGTAAAATCTGAGTCCCCCCGGAACTCATCATCCGGGAGGTCTTCAGAAGCATTAAGCCATAGCAAGGCGCTTGTTTTTCACCAGTTTTTTGCGAATACGTTCCTGTTTCAGGCGTGACAGATAATCCACGAACAGTTTGCCATTCAAGTGATCCATCTCATGCTGTACGCAGACAGCAGGCAGGCCATCGAGATCTTTTGAGTATGGGTTTCCGTCTCTGTCCAGGGCAGTCAAACGGACTTGAGCCGGACGATCCAGCAGCTCGAAAAATCCCGGGATGGACAGACAGCCTTCAGAGAGATCCGTTAATTCGTCGGTCAGAGGTTCGAACGTTGGATTGATCAGAACCATTGGCTCGTTGCCATCATCGGAAAAGTCCATCACGACAATGCGCAGATGGATATCGACCTGAGTGGCTGCCAGACCAACGCCCCCGGATTTGTACATGGTTTCAAGCATGTCATCGATTATTTTACGAATATCGTCGTTTACTTCAGCCACGGGCTCGGCAATGGTGCGAAGTCTTTCGTCAGGGTATTGAAGGATTTCCAGAAGCGCCATGGGTATTCTCAAGCTACTTTGTTTGATTAGAAGGTAATTTTAAATTTCTTTTTGGTATATAGATAGTTTTAAGTGCGAACGTTCCATTTTTAAGTATTTATTTACGGTCAGGTGCTGAACTTGATGAGAGCTGCCTGTGTTTAAAGCAGTTTTATCGGGGGAAGTAACTAGCAGCCTGTCGGACTTAAGGCTGTCCTACTGCGGTTGCAATAAATTGG
>NZ_JAHHPN010000357.1:0-30677 GCF_024606325.1 Endozoicomonas sp. ONNA1 | reverse complement strand
GGCTTTTACCTCTCGGAGTCCCCCAGAGTTCAAGGGACACCGAGACGCCATTTTCCACATGTTCGACTCTGGAGGCCAGCAACCCCTCATCCACACTAATCCGCCTGAGCTTACCCAGTAGGTAGTAAACAGCCGATGCAACCATTTCACAGGGATTACAGGAAAGCCCCTGATCTGTGGGTGAGCTGTGGTCTGGATAACTGCGGCCTGGATAAGTAACGCCTTGAACATCCATTGTTTTGTCCTTCCTGAGACTGATAAGAGGTTTGAGTCACCAAAGGCAGAAAAAGTTTTCTGAAGAACTAACAGAAAGGTCAGTAAACCTGACCTTTTGAGAGGGATTTCGTAGTAAACTTCTGCGGCTAACGATCATTGCCTTGGTGGGAGCCCTCTATGAGTTCAGATATCCAGCATCCCTATGAACGACTGACGCCTGACCGGGTGATGGACGCAGTGGAAAGTCAGGGATACCTGTGTGATGCCAGAAACCTGGCTCTGAACAGCTACGAAAACCGTGTTTACCAGGTGGGGATTGAAGACGGCTTACCGATTATTGCCAAATTTTATCGTCCCGAGCGCTGGAGCCATGATCAGATTCTGGAAGAACACGCCTTCTCGCTGGAACTGCAAGAAATGGAATTCCCAATCGTGGCCCCCCTCCAAAACGAGAATCAGGAAACCTTGCATGAGTTTGAAGGCTTCCAGTTTGCCCTGTTCAAACGCATGGGAGGCTATCCACCGGAACTCGATAATCTGGATCACCTGCTGGTTCTGGGTCGTTGTATGGGAAGGCTGCATAAACTGGGCTCGGCAGCGCCTTTCCAGCATCGTCCTGAGATTAATCTGCAAAGATACGGCATCGATAATGTCAGCTGGCTGCTGGACAATGATTTTATTCCCGCCACACTCAGAGAAGCTTATGAAACCCTGACCCGGGACATTCTCGATCGTCTTGCCCGAATCGAAGCTCAATACCACCCAAAAATGATTCGTGTGCACGGTGATGCTCACGTCGGCAACATTCTCTGGCGAGATGATAACCCTCACTTTGTCGACTTCGACGACACCTGCATGGCTCCCGCTATTCAGGATTTATGGATGTTTCTGAGCGGCGACCGGGCCAGCCAGACCACCCAACTGGCAGAACTGCTGGAAGGTTATGAGGAATTTCATGAGTTTGATCCCATAGAGCTCAATCTGGTGGAATATTTCCGAACCCTGAGGCTGATCAACTACTCCGGCTGGCTGGCTAAACGCTGGACGGACCCGGCCTTCCCCATGGCATTTACCTGGTTCAATACCGAGCGTTACTGGTCAGAACATATTCTGGAGCTTAGGGAGCAGATGGCCAATCTGGATGAACCAGTGCTATCGGTTTATGGGAATAGGTGAGCTTAACTCAAGACTCTTGGGAGGCTGAACTACTCATGTCTATACTGCCGACACACTCTAAACTATGAGGCTTGCAAGTGCGTTCAGTAATATCAACCATGATCGTCAGCTTAATTCTAATAACCTGCCCTGTATCTGCTTCAGAAACAGATGAGGAAATATTGAAGAGTAAGCTCTCAGTTGCACTGGCAGTTTATAACTTGGCTCCTCAGCTTGCTGAAACTTTTATTTCTGAAATTATGAGCTTTTTCAAAGTTGCCCCGGATATATTCACTCAATTTCTTGTGGATGATTACAGTCTGGTTATTGGTTATGGCTTAAACAGTCAAGGAGAAGTGACTGTCAATTCAGTAGGTACTGGTACAGGTAGTAAGTCGGGGCTGATTCTTGTTGCTTCAGAATAGGCATTGCGCCTGGTTTCGCCTTGCCGCCGCAGGCGGCGACGAGGGTAAAAGCTGCTAGCTATTGAGACTCATGGATCAAAAAAGGTGACATCAATCCTGATGCGGGGGGTTCGGTTCAGAGGGCAGATACTCGCTTAGCCCTTTATCAAGCCCGCCGAAGAATAGATCAATGCAACGACGTGTCAGTGTAATCAGATCTTCGGATGGTTCTTCATTACGAAAACATTGTTCTTCATAAATCTCATCTTGTTCAGGGCTTAGCTCAGGCCCAAAAACTGGCCTGAGAAAACCTGAATAATAGAGTTTGGTTTTGTAAACAATAGTGCCTTTATTCAGGTCACCGATTATAACAGTTTCCCAATATGCAGGAGCTTCAGATACAGGACTGCAATCATCATACTCACACTTTTTGTTGGTTGCCCGAGCTCCAGTCTCTTTTTCTGAAGCTTTTCCTTTATCATCACTGGCATCATAGTTGTCATCAGAATCATAAGGGCCAGCGACTACTGCTGATCCTTGATGACGTTCAAGATTGGCTCGATCCAGATAATAAACTTTATCAGGGTTGAATTGAGACCGAAAATACTCAGTCAATAATGGCAAAACAGACGAAAAGTAAGCGCTAATGCTATCTTCCATATCAAGAAAATTTGATATTCGGAGTTGCTGGCTAGGGGCAGCATCCGTTGGAGTCGCCTGAAACGTAGCTGACACTGTCAGTACACCATCAACAGTCTGCTCGTCAGTTGCTAAAAATCCATCGGATGAATAGTGATCCCTGTTAAATGACCATACTTGAAGCCCTTCGATATTGAAAAGGCTGCTGGAAGAGCCTCCCTCTATAAAGGTTTTGAACATTTGCATGAGACTTAACGCTGTCAATGGCAGGAGAGCGTCGTATCTATCGTCTCCAGAATACCCTGTACAGGGGAGCATCACTGTAACCAAAACTAAAATTAAACGAATACATTGTTTCATATTATCAAGCCTTTTTACTGGCAATAAGTTTATTGAACATGAGTTCGATTCCAAAAAGACAGGGAAACTCCCGCGATTTAGCAATCTCTCGACTGCTGACTATCAATAGATAACAGAGGCTCCCGTGTCTATGACCAGTGTATTCAGTGATATTGATGGTTTCTGTCTGGTTTTAAACAAGATTGGCATAAGCCACTTACCTACAATACCAAAAACCCACTGTGTCAGGTTAGTTTTCCAGGTTGCTGATTAATCAATAAAAGTTGGACAGTGACTTATGTGCCACACAACTAGGGTAAAGGTTTAATATTTGCAATTGCTAAAGTCAAAGGATTTTCAAAAGATTCTTGATAATGATTCAATATATCTTCAGCAGTATGGAAAAAAATATTTTCACCTCCCAATTTACCTATACAAACATCATCTCCAATGTGAATAAATATATGAACGATTTCGTTGTTGTTTAAAATTGCAACAGGAATGAATTGATTCTCTATCTTTGAATTTTTTAAGATTGTAAGTTCTATGCGGAAATTATCTTGAAATGAATTTGAATTAAATTCCATAAAGTTAACAAATTGAAAGCAAGTTGTTGGGATTTTTTTACCTTTATAAATATTACCAACAGTCTTGTTTGCTAACAGAGGAACCACTTTATCTGGGGGGCAGTCATCGAAAAAAACTTGCAATCCTGCATTTATACATTTTAGTAGTTGTTCTTGCCAGAAGTGTGAAGGCTTATACTCGTGATTGCCATCTTCTGTTTTAATGTTAAAAGAGAAAGAACTTTTTGAGCAGTCATCACTAATCACCATCATTTTTTCTGCCAGCTCATTATCTCTTTCATTGCCATTGATACAATTAAAAATGGTGCCGTCTATTTCAAAAGGAATATACTTTAATGTCACCTCTCTCATGCCCATATGACTCTGAGCCAGTCCTTTAAGAGTAGTGCACCTGTTTTTGGATCTATCAATTTTTATAGATACTGATGGCTCTACACATTCCACAGACCTGTTATAAAATGTTGCTCCAGCTTTATGTGAATCGAAAGTGCTCTGTTTTTTGGCTACCTCTATTGTTGAGAGCAACCCTTTATTTGTAACATTGCTGACCGGTGTCGTCATGGTGAAACTCCTTTTTCATTTATTTCACTATTCAGAGTCAATACCATGCATAAAGTTCAAAACATAATAGTTAGCAAACGTTTCAGTGGGTGGTTACGCCGCGCCGCCGCAGGCGGCGACGGGGGAAAAGCTGCTAACTATTGAGACTTATGGATCAAAAAAGGCGACATCAATCCTGATACGGGAGGTTCGGGTCAGAGGGCAGATACTCGCTTAGCCCTTCATCAAGCCCGTTGTTGAATAGATCAATGCAACGACGTGTCTGTGTAATCAAATCTTCGCATAGTTCTTCATCTCTATCACATTGTTTTTCATACATATCTTTTTGTTCAGGACTTGGCTCAGGCCCAAAAGCTGGCCTGAGAAAACCTGAATAATACAATGAAGCTTGGTAAGTGATCGTGCCTTTTTTCATGTCACTGATTACATGAGCTTTCCAATTTTCAGGGGTATCAGATACAGAACTGCAATCATCATACTCACACTTAAAAAACTCACACTCTTTGTTGATTGCTCTTGCTCCAGTCTCTTTTTCTGAAGCTTTTCCTTCATCATCACTGACATCATGGTCGTCATCAAAACCATCAGGGTCATCGTCTACTGCTGTTCCTTGATGACGTTCAAGATTGGCTCGATCCAGATAATAAACTCTATCAGGGTTGAATTGAGACCGAAAATATTCAGTCAATAATGGCAAAACATACGAAAAGTAAGCGCTAATGCCAGCCCCCATATCAATGAAATTTGAAGATCGGGGTTGCAGGTCAGCGGTAGCATCCATTGGAGTTGCCTGATGAAACGTAGCGGACACTGTCAGTATACCATCAACAGTCTGCTCGTCAGTCCACCCATCGGATGAATAGTGATCCCTGTTAAATGACCATACTTGAATCCCTTCGAGATTGAAAAAGCTGCTGATAGAGTCTCCCTCTGTAAAGGTTTTGAATATTTGCATGAGACTTAATGCTGTTAATGGCAGGAGAGCGTCGAATCTATCATCTCCAGAATACCCTGTACAAGGGAGCATCATCGTAACCAATACTAAAATTAAACGAATACATTGCTTCATTTTTATCAGGCCTTTTTTCTGGCAATAAGTTTATTGAACGTTAGTTCTATTTTAAAAAGACGGGGGAACGCCCCGGAATCTAGCTATCTTTCCGTTGCAGACTAAAAATAGATAACAGAAGCTCCCATGTCTATGAAGAGTGTATTCTGATGTTAATGATTTCTGTCTAATTTTTGAAAACGATTGGCATAAGCAGCTTACCTGCAATTCCAAAAGGTCTCCGGTTTTATCGTAAACCCGCTGTATCCGACGACAGTAACTTTAACCAGCATTGAACCCGGTGCGGACCCACACGGCAGTGGTGTGAGGAGAGCGGGAGAAAGGCTAGGTCATACCGTTTATGGAACTAAATTCTTCATCTGGAGTCCGATTATTGAAGTGCGGATTAAACCAGGGAATTAATATGGATATTGTAAGCTTACCAACCAAAAGGATGAAAATTGACGCAGAAAGTAAAAGTCAAGAAAAGTGTTTTCATGGTTTTGCACAGGGCACTATACCAAAAGCCCATATGTTCGAGTTTAAAGACAAACTGGGTGATGGCGCATGCGGCGATGTGTATCAGTCGAAGTGTATAACCGAACGTAAATGTGATATAGCTATAAAAGTTATTCCTTTGATAGGTTGGAAAGCGGAGAGTGCTATTGATGAGAAAAACTCTATACAGTCTTTAATAGCTAACCCCCATCCTAATATTATTGAATACTTTGGTGTTCTGGAAGAAGACAATAAAATGTATATTGTGATGGAGTTAGGAAAAATTAGCTTCGATCAATTTTTAAAAGAAAACTTTTCAAATTTATCAGTTGCACAATTTCATGAAATTATTTTTCAAGTTCTTGAAATTTTAAATCATCTTGATTTGATAGGCGTTTGTCACAGGGATTTCAAGCTTGAAAATATGGTTTGCCTGAAAAATAAAATAAAATTAATCGATTTTGATCACATCTTTAAAAAAGAATCACCTTTTTATAGTCATCCATCATCACGACTTATTAATGCCGCACTATTTTTATCAGCGATACAGTTGAAAATGAAATGCGGCGCTATAAGCGATAAATATTACGAGTTACATTCTAAGTTTGGCAGTGCTTTCTTATCAGATGATTTTAACGAGTCTGATGCAAAAGCTTTATCTGAAAACCCTGATATCTGGCATGATCAACTTCCTTTAGAAACACGACAATTATTAAGCAGAAGTTTCATAAATGAAAAGTCTATTCAAAAACAAATTATAAAAGAACGAGACAATGTTTCACCCAGGTGCGAGCTTGTTTTTTAGAACCTATAGAATCATCTGAATAAGCACTGAAGGCCCGCCAAGGCTCTATTCAGGCTTGGATTGGATATGTTCCACGGGGTTCTGAAAAACAGATACTCAAATAATGACCATGCTGTCTTTAGGCCACTGCTTAATGTTTTGTCCCGAAGTTACCTGTCTACCACCCAGTGTTTTATTAGTTGGTCAATTAATAAACGGGACACCACTTCTGACACAGTAGGGAATAGGTGAGCTTAACTCAGGACTCTGCCGCCGGTTGCTTTCCCTTGTAGAAGGTTGTCTTGAGGTAGTCTTCTGTCAATTCAAAGCACGGTTTGTTCCCATTGTGTTGCTTTAGGAGAGGTACAATTTTAGTTCGCACACCCATTCCTCTGGCCTCTACATAGCCATAGTCCCTCAGAACTTCGACTATAATCGGATTTCTCGGGGAACGCTGTCCAGCTAGCATTTTTTCGACAGTCATAGAATTCTGCAAGGTGCCTGAGCTAATCAATTCCAGACGGTCGTTGTATATTCCTATTTCAATATCGACAGATCGTGTCCAGTCTCTGTGTGCAAGAGCATTAATAACCAGCTCCCTTACGGCTGCTTTAGGGTAGTACCAACGCCTTTCCCTGCGAAAATGACTGTCTATTTCTCCAGACTCTTCGCCTATATAGGGTTCAATCAGGTCAATCAGCTTCTCAATAAGTCCATAGTGTATCTCTGACAGACTTCGCTCACCGGCTTCATCTTCTTTCCAGAGCCCTACCAGTGGAAAATCCAGTCTCTTGTCAATCTTGGATTGATAAGTTTTATCTTCTCCATCAAAAGCAATCACCCTGATTCCAGACTGCCTCAAATAACGTCTGGGGGAAATACCAAACAATACCATACCCGCAACGGTGCAAACTGGAGAGCTGACACCTTCAGTCATAAACCCTAAACCAACTAACCGATTAATCCAGGAAGACTTATTCTGGGGAATATCAGGCTCTGAGAGAACATTTTTCAGATAATCAGACAGTCGTTCTTGATCCAGAGAGTTATAGCTGGAGCCTGCTACAGGCAAAGCTTCGGTATGTAGCACTCCGCCGCAGGCAAACAATCTTGCCTGCTGCTCTCTTGAAGCTCTTCTGGATGTTGAACCGACTCGAATAAAGACATCTTCACGGCCTTTATGTCTAAGTACATAGGGTTTTGATACCCCTTCTGTAAAGCTGATCACAGCAATACGATGGTCAGAATCAAGCTGAACTTCTTCGTAATAAGGCAGTAACATGGGATGAACTTTATCTGCGATAGCGTTCATTACCCATTCTTCATGTTTGTCTCGTTCTATACCACTGATGGAGCCATCATCTTCCACTCCCATTAGCAGCATACCTCCTTTGAGGTTAGCCATTGCTACCACTTCTACAGCAAGCTGCTCGGGACGAATATCATCCCGCTTAAATTCAACGCCTGAGTTTTCGCCATTGGCAATAATTTCCAGTAGCTCTGATTTCAGCATGTTCAATTGAATCCGTACTTTTCACGACGTTGATTAAAAGCAGCCTTCCCTCCTTCGAGAATATCAGCCGCAAATTTCTGAACAGGTTCCACATCTATAGCTCCCTGAAGTTCGAGGGGGATCTCTGCCCTGCGTTCTTCTGGATTGACTTGAAGGACGCCAATCCACTCCGCATCGCCAAAAACAGGGATATTGGCGTTATGTGTGGCAAAAATAAACTGCCTTTCCAGCTTAGCCTTTCGTAGTTCAGCGACAATCCTGTCAGCAATAAAAGCGTTGTCCAAATTATCCTCTGGCTGATCCAGGATGAGGGGGTCTTGGTTATTCAGTAGTAGCATATGCAATATAGCCGTGCATTGCTGCCCTACTGAAAGGTCATCAATATGTCGGTAATCTTCAGCTTGCCCCTCATGGGCTACATTAAGTTCGATGACTTTTTTGTCCAACAACTGCACCTCTTCTAATTCAAGCAACTGCTTTTCAGAGAGAGTGACAAGAGCGCTGGCGACTGTGGGAGTGATCTCCCAGCCAGAATTCTGCAGAGCATCTGTTCCCTGACGTATAGTGCCAGCCAAACTCTCCGGAGAAAACTGTCCCTCTTTGAGCCACTCTAAACGCTTGGCACCGATACCTTCCAAATTAAACGACAATACAAAGTCAAACAGGTTCTGCCTGTCCTCAGCCACAGCCAGATCTACCTTCAGCTTTCCTCTTAACCTATTGTTCAATTTCCTGAGATTTCTCGTTGCATTACTGGACAGCTGAACCTGAGCCTCACTCAGTTCAGACAAAAGACTCTTTCTACGTTCATAAAGAACTCTTATTTGTTCTTTCCTATGCTTCAGAGACTGTGTTTTGGGACGAATGCTCTCAATTTCTTTCAAAATCGTCTGGTAGAGTTCACCTATTTCCCTGCCACTCTTGCCCTGACTGGTAGGTATCTTCTTGAACTCTTTTGTCAGGGCTTCCTCATCGGCCCTGATTTGCTCTGACAATCCTTTCTTCAGAGCGTCTTTCTTACCACATGCAGCCGTCCATTTCTCTCTTGCTTGTTCCAGCAACTTTCGAATGTCAACTCCTAGTTCTTCAAGCAGCAGCCTCTGAGAACTCAATAATTTTTTATGTGGCAATCCATCAAGAGCCTGATCACTCAAGAACTGGACATCAGGTAAGGAATCCAGAGCAACCCTCAATCCTTCATCAAGCTCGGAATACTCATCCTCTACACGCTGAGTGAGCTGCTTTTCCTTTTCCAGTCTGGGAATAGCTTCCAGCTTTTTTTCTAATCCCAATGATTGGAATTGTCCTGCCTGATCTTCCAGTTTTGGTAACTTTGCAACATCGGCTTCCAGCTCTCCCTGCAACTCCGTTGCTTTCAGGATTGATAACCGATTCTCTTCCAGATTTGAGAGTATCTGTTGAATTTTTTTATGTTCCCGGGAGTCTTTATTTTGCAAAAAACGACTGAGCAAATGATCTCTGCCCTCTACCGTTCTGGCTGTTTCATAAATTTCATTCTGTCCAAGCACCTCTATATCTGGAAGCAGCTCCAAAGGAGAATGAGGAGAGATATTGCCTTGCTCATCTTTGACAACAGGCCTGTCACCATAGCGTCTGGAAACAGTAAACCACCTTCCCCCCATAGCAGCTGAACGCACTCTTAGTTCCACATGAGCTTTTTCTTTTGAAAGATTTTCCTTGACTATTTTTTCATGCAATTTTCTTGCTTCACTCATCACAGGCTCTTTTGCCAGTACAAAGCGGACACTCTCTATCAAAGTTGATTTTCCGGTTCCCCTGCCACCAATCAAAGCATTTAAATGATCGGCCAACCCAACTTGAACACCGTCAAGATAACCATTAGTAAACCGAATAGACTCAATGACAGAAGCATGATTTTCAGGAACATCGTAGTTCAAGCGCAATCTGGATTCCGGGTCAAGAAAAGCCTGCCTGAAAGACTGAAAACAGGGTTTGGTCATTTTGATAAGGCAACTTGCACTTTTCTCCCGCAGTTTCTCCGGCGCTTCAACATCTGCAGCATTAATCAAAGCCATAGGCCTATCACGTTGATACTGAGGACTCCTGTTTAACGCCACCTGATAATAAAAGCCATTCTCTGCAGGTTTAAGGTCATCAATTGTACCCGGTATCTGCACCGCTCGAAGTTTAGGATTTGTCCAGATATGATTCTGTCTGAGCTTAAGCACCCCATTATCATTGGTGCTATGGGCTGCAAACAAAACCCCTCCCAGTCTGTCTACTTCTTCAATTAAATGAGCTGAGCTTAGCTCAGAAGGTCTGGTTCCATCCTTGATATCAAGCAGCTTCAAACTACCAAGATATCGCTCCAGCACTTTAGAACTGGTTTTTTCTGAGAAAAGGCATACAAAGTGAACGTTATCATTGGCAGTGACCTCAAACCCTGGAAAAACAACAATGCCATGAGGTTCCACTTTTTCCCTGATTGCATCAATACTTTCAACCCGACCATGATCAGCAATCCCTAAAACCTTGATTTCTTCTTCCAGACAAACTTCTAAAAGCTTCTGATTGTACGCCTCTTCGTCCGTCGCAATATCCTGACCACGATATCGGATATAGTCGAAAGGATTCACCTGAAGCGCACATTTCCAAAATTTCGCCTTTGTGTATTGTTCAGGCATGCTAATGAGTTCCTCGACAGATCATGACAATAATGACCCCAATTACTCATCATCAAAATTGACATAGGCATCAGGAGCGAGATTCTCAAACCGGGTGTACTGACCAATAAAGGCCAATCTTACCGAGCCGATGGGGCCGTTACGCTGCTTACCAATGATGATCTCGCCAATACCCTTAAACTCGGTGTCCGGGTTATAGACCTCATCACGGTAGATAAACATGATAACGTCAGCATCCTGCTCAATCGCTCCGGATTCACGGAGGTCGGAGTTGACCGGACGCTTGTTGGGGCGTTGCTCCAGAGATCGGTTAAGCTGAGACAGCGCAATCACCGGTACGTTGAACTCCTTGGCAATGGCTTTCAGGGATCGGGAAATTTCCGAGATTTCGTTGGTACGACCTTCACTGAAACCGGGAATCTGCATCAGTTGCAGATAGTCGATCATAATCATGGCCATATCACCATGCTCACGCACCACACGACGGATACGGGATCGCATTTCTGAAGGACTGATACCAGCGGTATCATCAATGAACAGCTTTTTGTCCTTGATTTTTTCTACCGCTGAAACCAGCTTCGGCCAGTCGTCTTCTTCCAGCTTACCGGAACGCACTTTGCTCTGATTAATCCGCCCCAGAGAAGACAGCATACGCATCATCAGCTGTTCAGAGGGCATTTCGAGACTGAAAACCATCACTACTTTTTCGGTATTGAGCAGGGCGTTTTCGACCAAATTCATCGCGAACGTCGTCTTTCCCATCGACGGCCTGGCCGCAACAATGACCATATCCGACGGCTGCATACCCGAGGTCATAGTGTCCAGATCACTAAAGCCTGTAGTGATACCAGTGATGGCATCACCGGCATTAAAAAGCTCATCAATTTTCTGAACCGTGTTATCCAGAATTTCCCGAACACCTACCGGGCCGCCGGTTTTGGGGCGTTCTTCAGCAATGTTGAAAACCAGTCGTTCAGCTTCATCCAGTATCGTCTGGCTGTCGCGACCTTCAGGGTTGTAGGCGATTTCAGCCATCTTTTGACTGGCATTGATCACCTTTCTGTTAACAGAACGCTCCTGAATGATTTCGGCGTAAGCTTCAATGTTGGCAATACCGGCAACATTGGCCACCAACTCAGTGATGTACACCATGCCACCGGCTTGTTCCAGTTCGTCCTGATTCTCAAGGGTGGCGGCCAGTGTCAAGGGATCAAAGGGAAGCGTCTCGTTCGCCGATTTGGCCATCGACGAGAAAATAATTTTGTGACGGGGATGATAAAAGTCGTCAGCCGTGATCTTGTCGGCGACTTTATCCCAGGCTTCATTATCCAGCAGCAGGCCACCCAAAACAGACTGCTCTGCCTCAATGGAATGAGGTGGCGTCTTCAGGGTCACGGTCGCTTCATCAATGGGCAGTTCGCCTTCTCGGGGCAGTGCTTCCAGCATGATTCATGAATACCAAAATCGGAGCTTTAAGAATACAGCAACTTGATGGGGGACTAAACTGCTGAAGCGCATGATTTTGGGGGGGGGGGGAATTCTCTAACGCATCCAGATTATTCTTCACGGCAGGGGGGGGGTTGTCATAATTTTTCCATAATCAAACGCTATAGTGATCACTTTCAAAGAATCATAAAGGAAGAATCACTATGGGCCTTGGCGGTATCAGTATCTGGCAACTGTTAATCGTACTGTTGATTGTTGTCATGCTGTTTGGCACCAAACGACTTAAAGGTCTTGGCAGCGACCTGGGTGGAGCTATCAAGGGTTTCAGGAAGAGCATCAGCGATGACTCCGGTTCTTCAGAAAACCTTGCGACCAATAACCAGGACAATGACAAGAACAGGGAACTGAGTCATAACAAAGCCTGAGGACTGTCAGCGTGTTTGATATTGGCTTTGCCGAACTGCTGGTTATCTCGGTACTCGGTCTGGTGATTCTGGGGCCCGAGCGCTTACCTCACGCAATAAAAACCGGCCTGCAGTGGATCAACTACCTGCGTAGCAGCGCCAGCAATATAAAAGAAACGGTTAACAGAGAGCTAAAGGTCGATGAGATCAAACAGGATCTTCAGCTGGACGAGCTGAATCAACAGGTTCGATCTCTGAAACAAGAAGCAACCGTAGCCACTGAAAATCCCTCCAAACCATCCGATTCCAACATAAAGGCGGCCTGAGTGCTGCCTTTATTGGATGCCTGCCGAGACATTTATGAAGACTGAAACCCCGACGGTTCAATCAGAACAACCCCTGATTCAGCATCTACTTGAGTTACGAACTCGCGTACTGAAAAGCATGGTGGTCACCCTGCTGTTCTTTGCCGTACTGTTTTACTTTTCCAATGACATTTATGAGCTGGTGTCTGAACCCCTGCGCTTGTTGATGCCAGAAGGCACCAGCATGATAGCCACCGATGTTACCTCCCCTTTCTTTGCTCCATTTAAACTCAGCCTGGTACTTTCCCTATTTCTGGCCATTCCCTTTATTCTTCATCAGGTCTGGGGATTTATTGCTCCCGGCCTGTACAAGAATGAAAAGCATCTGGCCATCCCATTGCTCATAACCAGCGTCATACTCTTTTATGCCGGTGTCACCTTTGCCTATTTTGTGGTGTTTCCATTGATCTTTGGTTTCTTCACCACGACCGGACCTGAAACGGTCACCATGATGACTGACATCAGGAGCTATCTGAACTTTATTCTTAAACTGTTTTTTGCCTTTGGGCTGGCCTTCGAAATCCCTGTCGCAACACTGTTACTGATCTGGTCTGGCATTAGCACCGTTGAATCCCTGTCCAGGAAACGTCCTTACATCGTAGTAGGCTGTTTTGTGATCGGTATGCTTCTGACACCACCCGACGTGATATCCCAGAGCCTGCTG
Organism: Endozoicomonas sp. ONNA1; assembly: GCF_024606325.1. Lineage (NCBI taxonomy): Bacteria > Pseudomonadati > Pseudomonadota > Gammaproteobacteria > Oceanospirillales > Endozoicomonadaceae > Endozoicomonas > Endozoicomonas sp. ONNA1. The sequence goes on along the minus strand of NZ_JAHHPN010000357.1, from coordinate 17,388 downwards.
GCTGGACCTATGTGGCTGTTGTTTGAGCTTGGACTTTTGTTTGCCCGGATGACGCCTTTTATGAAAAAGTCTTCTTGAGAATGAAGAAACCCGCGTCAAGGTCCGTATGTATCGGGAAAGCCTGGCAAGATTTAAAGCGAGTAGCAGGCCATTTTCGGCCTGCAAAAAACCATAGACTCAAGCAACCAAAAAACCCACATAACTACTGTTTTTATTAGAAAAAAAATAAAAAAAGAAATAAAACCGACATTTAGCCGGAAGCTAAATAGGCAATTAGACGCTTTATAAACCGTCAAATAGACGCTAGAGTAATAGACAATTAGCCGAAACTTGAAACACCTTCTGATGCCATACTTCCCACGCTACTTACAACCAAAAATAGAAGAGGCCTTGCAGGATACCCCTGTAGTTTGCCTGCTCGGGGCTTGTCAGGTGGGCAAACCTTGATTCCGGCAGCCTCAAATACACGTAGTTAAGAGAAACATTTCGCGTCACCATCAGTGATGGAAAACGACATAGCAAAATATTTTTCACAACAAAAAAGCCGATGAGCATTCCACTCATCGGCTTTGTTATATTGGCAGTCAGGTGACGGTTATTAAACCCCCACTTCACCACCACCGTCTTTCATAATCACCACCGTGGAAGAGCGCGCCCTGTTTGCACCGCTTGCATCGGTTGCGTCGATTGTCCCAGCGGCAGGCCAATTCGATGGATGCTGCATATTCAGGAAGAAGCTCTGGTGATCTGGTGTGAATGCCAGACCGGTCACTTCACAACCATTTGGCCCCACAAAGAAGCGCTTCAGCTGGTCCTGGTTGTCGGCGTTAACGGCCAGCATGTCTTCAGTGCTGTTCAGTTCAGATGGAATAATGGCCAGCATCTGATCATTGGTATTGTCATTAGCGCCACCATCCGTTTGAATCCAAAGCAGACCACGATCATCAAATGCCAGACCGTCCGGGCTGCCAAATTCATTGGCTTCATTCAGACCGGACAGGTTCACCAGAGCACTTTCAGAGGCAAAAGAGCCGAACAGGAAGAACTCCCAGGTAAACTGACTTGGATCGGCCCCTTCATTCCAGCGAATAATATGACCATACTCATTATCTTCTCGGGGGTTGGCCACATTGGTATCGGTATCGGAATCACCGTCCTCATTATCACGATCAGTGTTGTTGGTCAGCGTCACATAAACAGAGCCGGTCTCAGGATCTACCGCGGTCCATTCAGGACGGTCCATTGGGGTAGCACCTACCAGATCAGCAGCGCCTGGCGTATTCAGGATAATCTCAGCCTGGGTTGCGAATCCTGAGATATTACCTAACCTTCCACCATCTTTGGTGGTTGCATCAGGAGTCAGAGGTAACCATTCACCCTTACCCTCCTCATCAAAGCGAGCGGCATACAGAGTACCTTCATCCATGTACTTGGCACCGGTGGCGAGACGATCTTCAGTGTTGGCGTCTGCCGGGTTCCAGAGTTCTTTGGAAACAAACTTGTAGATGTATTCAAACCGGCTGTCATGGCCAGAATAAAAAACAACGGGCTGACCTTCTTCCAACTTGCCAAACGAACAATCTTCGTGGCGGAAGCGACCCAGAGCCGTTCGCTTGATGGCTTTAGCCTGAGGATTATAGGGATCGATTTCTACAATGTATCCGTGGCCATTAGCTTCGTTACGGAAGTCCTCAGTCACATCTCCAGAGCCCGGCGTTACATCAAAACGGGCAAACTCGCCGGTTTCTTCTTCGTCAGAAGATATAACAGTATCCCAATCATAACGGGTGCCCCTGGAACTGATCCCCAAGCGTATTTGTTCTTCAGTCCAGTTAGACGGGTCATCGCTACGGGTAAAATAGCCGGGCCAGTTTTCTTCACAGGTCAAATAAGTCCCCCAGGGCGTGTGACCATTACCACAGTTATTGTTGGTACCCCGGGCGAGGGCTTTATTCCCTTTCTCCTCGGTGTATTTGGTAATCAGCAAATCGCTGTCAGCCACCGGTCCGGTCAGATACATTTCAGTGCCTGCGGTGTAACGCTTGTTGTAGTCGCTGTTTTTCACGACATCCCAGACACCATCAGTCAGTTTGATGTGAACCACTGAAACACCGTGGGCGTTGATTTCTTTGCGAACTTCTTCAGCAGGACGCTGACCATTGAATTGGGTAGCCCCTGAGGGATGCAGTCTCGTCTGATCGATAAACTCATGGTTTATACACAGCAGGCCTTCAGTGCTGCTGCCCTCAAGCGGGAAGAAGTGCATACCGTCATGCATCATGCCGGTAGCATTCGCCTGATCGGTAGAACTGTTTGTACCATCTTCTTTCCAATCTTCCGCCAGATCATTCAGCGGCGTTCCCCATGGCGCCAGAACCTGAGCGGAGTAGCCAGCAGGTACAGAGACAGCATCGGTTTTGGAGCCGGAAATAGAGTCAAAGCCGAGGGAGAGATCTGATGAAACAACATCATCGGAGTCATCGTTACAGCCGGTTAAACCAAAACTGGCCAGCGCAGTAAATGCTGCCAGCGCACCGCCACGTTTTAAAACACCCCGACGAGTTAATTCTTTTTCCAGCACTGCCGAGATTGGTCGATTATCACTGGAGTTGTATACCGTTGGATCAAAAGTATGTTTGCTCATGTCATCTCTACTCGTTCAAGCCAGCTTTATTTTTTGTTTAATATCCTCTAAAGCAGGCTCATTAAACGACACAAGCATTACAGTAAAATGTATGCAATATTACAGAATTAAAATAATCCTCTGACTTAAATGATGGCGCTGGAAGACTCGAGACAAAAAGTACATAAAAAAATACCCGTGGGATGAAACCCGCGGGTATTTTTTATCAGGCGTCGCTAAAGCCAAACTTATTCAGCTTCAACGAATACCTTGATGGTCGCTGCAACGTCGGTGTGCAACTGGATGGCGATGTCGTATTCACCAGTAGCGCGGATAGGACCTTCGCCCATGCGAATTTCGCTCTTGGCTACTGCAACGCCAGCGCCAGTAATGGCTTCAGCCAGATCACGTGAACCGATAGAACCGAACAGTTTGCCTTCGTCGCCCGCTTTGGCGGTCAGGGTCAGTTCGATTTCAGCCATTTCAGCTGCACGCTTTTCAGCAGCAGCCAGCTTTTCGTTAGCAGCCTTTTCCAGCTCGGCACGACGAGCTTCAAAAGCTTCAACATTTTCCTTAGTAGCAGGCACAGCCTTGCTGAAAGGAATCAGAAAGTTACGACCGTAACCGGCTTTAACGGTTACCTTGTCGCCCAGGTTGCCAAGGTTGGCAACTCTCTCAAGCAGGATAACGTCCATCGCTAGCCTCTTACCTTATACCTAGTGCCTGTCAGCCCTGAATCTGCTGATTCACGCGGTTGCGAAAATCAAACAGACTGTCAAGACAAGCAGTCAAAACAATAACCGGGTATGCCAGTTGCGTAAGGGTGATCAACAGCATATATAAGCCAATCAACCAGAAGCTGCCCCGTTGGCGCAGTTTTACCAGCCCGTGGACCAGTGCCAAACCTGCGATAAACAGTGGCAACGATGCGATGGGTACCAGGGCAGTCAACATGGGTGACAATGCCGACCCCATCAAAGTTATGATCAGAAGACCTACCCCAACAGCTGCGGGCAACCGCACCTTGCGGAATTCTTCACCGAATCCACCAGGGTTGAACAGATCGGCCTGCCAGGAACGCGCCAGCATCAGAGCCAGGACACAAAACAGTATGTGCACCCAGGCCAGAGCACCCGCGACGCCGTATTCCAGAATCTGTCTCAGATGATCACCCAGTTGCAGAGTCTCTTCGCTGCCACTGCTCTGGAGACTCTTTTTCAAAAACTCCATCACAGTGTCAGTCATGGCACTGATCATCTGGGGTGATATCTGGTACATGGCAAAAGCCACGAGGCCTCCCAGCGGCACAACGGCCAGCAAGGTTTTCGGCCATGAGACAGTCTGGCGCAGGACACAAGCCAGCAACGACGTGGTTACCAGCCCAATCAATACGCTGTACTGACCAAAGGCGGCCCAGGCTATTCCGGGCAACAGAGCCCATATCAGGACTTTCAGCCCGTGGTCAATGCCGCGACGCAGTACCACCAGGGATACAATGGCCGCACTTAACCAGAAAAGCATGGGAATACAGGCAAATATGACCGCCAGAAACAATGAATGTTTCGGGCTTTTCATTACCAGTTCCGCCAGTTTACGCATCAAGCAATACCTTCAGTTCCAGAGTTTGCCGACTGATCAGTGACGATCAGTGTATGGCAGCAGTGCGATGTAACGCGCACGCTTGATAGCTGTCGCCAGCTGACGCTGATAACGGGCTTTGGTACCGGTGATACGGCTTGGTACGATCTTGCCAGTTTCAGAAACATAAGCTTTCAGGGTGTTCAGATCTTTGTAATCGATCTCTTTCACGCCTTCAGCGGTGAAACGGCAGAACTTTCTGCGGCGGAAAAAACGTGCCATTGCAACGTCTCCTTGAATTCAACAAATGGTGATGTTCTTAATCCTGCCAGCCTTGGACTGAAACAGCCTTGAGCCAGAGACAGTATTAAGGACGACTTACTCAGCAGCGGCTTCTTCAGTAGCAGCTTCTGGCGCTTCAGCAGCTTCTTCGCGACGCTCTTCACGACGATCGTCACGGCGCTCACGCTTCTCTTCAGCCTGCATCATGATGGATGGCTCGGAAACAGCCTCATCACGACGGATCACCATGTTACGGATAACTGCGTCGTTATAACGGAAGTTATCTGTAAGTTCGTCCAGGATCTCGTTGCTACACTCGATGTTCATCAGAACGTAGTGAGCCTTGTGGATCTTGTTGATTGGGTAAGCCAGCTGACGACGACCCCAGTCTTCAAGACGGTGTACCTGACCGCCGTTTTCGCTGATAGCACGTGTGTAACGCTCTATCATGCCTGGTACTTGCTCGCTCTGGTCAGGATGCACCAGAAAAACAATCTCGTAATGACGCATTATTTGCTCCTTACGGGTTAAACAGCCTCCCACACTTCAAATGAAACATACGTTCCATTCTCAGAGCAGTAAGGCAAGGAGATGGGCTTGAAATGACAACCACCTGAAAGATGCCTGCACACCACGCCCAGCATACAAAGAGCGGAGGATTTTAGAGAAGTGTGACCATGGTTGCAAGAATTATAAACCGATGGCAGTCTGCGTTATAACGCTGGAGAGTCCGAGAATCTGAAGCCCGATGCTGCTTTTTATTGAGATAGATCGACAGACCTTCTACGATATCTTTCAATCCTGCCACTTTCTCTCAACAAATGGTCGCCAGTGGGTAAGCTGAATAAATTTCTATTAATTATCGCACTTTTGCTTTCAACCCTTTCTTCTGTTTGTCAGGCTCAATCCCATCTTACCTATGAGGTCAAGGGTCTGAAAGACGGGCAGAAGCGAAACGCCGAACGCTTTCTGCAAACCCTGCCTGCCATTGAGCCCCAGCAGTTGCCCCGCTACCAAAGCAGTATTGTTGAGGCAGTACAGAAATCTCTGCAAGCGCTGGGCTATTTCCAACCAACCATTTCCATGAAGATGGATGACAAGGATAGAGACCAGCTGAACATTCATGTTGATCCGGGACAACCCGTACTGATCCGCACCATTAACATTGAGCTGAAAGGAGATGCCCGAAAAAACCGGTCGTTCAAGAGAATCCTCAAACGTTCACCGCTCAAAAAAGGCGCTGTATTTAATAGCGGAGAATATGAAGAGCTTAAGACGACGCTCAGCACCCAGGCCCAGTCCCTCGGTTTTTTTGATGCTCAGATGCAAACCCATACAGTCAAAGTTTACCCGCAGGAGAATGCGGCTGATGTTGAACTGATTTTCGACTCTGGCAAGCGCTACAGGTTTGGGGACGTTGTTTATGGTGAAATCCCTGAAAACACCCGAACCCTGATCCAGAAAATGCTGACCTTCAAGCCCGGCTCACGCTATCAGTCCATCAAGCTGGGCAACCTGAACAAAGAGCTGGCCTCAACAGGCTATTTCCAGCAAATCGACATCCGTCCCATGCGGGATAAAACCGTAGACTACCATGTTCCCATTTATATCGGTGTCAGTCCCAAGAAGTATCATGAAATAGAAACCGGTGTCGGTTATTCCACCGATGAGGGGCCCAGACTTTCTCTGACCTGGGATATCCCTATGATTAATGACAAGGGACACAGCCTGACCAATGAAGCTCTGATCTCAGCCCCGAGGGCCGAACTGACTTCCAGCTATATAATCCCCTACGGTAATCCATTAACTGAATTCTATGAACTTCAGGTGGGTTATCAATATAAAAAACAGGAAGACACTGTCAGTAACCTTGGATCGACGTCTATCCATAAATGGAAAAAAAATCCACAGGGCTGGGACCGCGATCTGTTTTTAAGGATTCAGTACGAAAGCTACAAACAGGGCCTTCAGCATGGCGAAAGCTTTCTGGTCATCCCGGGCATTTCCATGACCCGACGCCATGCCAGAGGTGGCAAGCTCGACCCTCGAAGCGGTTACCTGATCATGTCCACGGCAGAATTCTCAGATAAATACCTGGGCTCTGATCAGAACTTTGTGAAGTTCTGGGGTCGCACCAAAGGCTTGACGACGCTGGCAGACAAACACCGATTTATTGGCAGAGTGGAACAAGGTGCTATCTGGATAAACGACGTAAGAAAAATACCTCCTTCCATCCGTTTCTTTACCGGAGGTGATCAGACGGTCAGAGGCTACGACTATGAAAGTATTTCCCCCAAGGACGCCGACGGAAAGCTGACAGGTGCCCAATATATGACGGCGCTCAGCATGGAATACAACTATCAATTTCTGGAACACTGGCGAGCCGCTGTTTTTGTTGACCATGGAACAGCCACCAATGACTACAGGGACGACTGGAAAACCGGTGCCGGCTTTGGTATTCGCTGGATAACCCCTCTGGGCGCTCTGAGATTTGACGTCGCTTTCGCTGTCAGTGAACCTGATACGCCCTATAAACTGCACTTTACAATGGGGCCGGAAATATGAAGACGGCTCTGGCTATCTTAACCTCTCTCGTCACGCTCCTCTGCCTGGTGCTGTTTTTGCTGCTTACTCATACCGGTAACCTCTGGCTATGGAAACTGGCTCGCGCCCAATTACCTGAACTTCAGGGTGAACTGATCAAGGGATCGACAACCAATGGCCTTGTCTTCCAGAATCCAGGCTGGGTCGATCAGGATACGATATTCAAAGCAAACCGGCTCACTCTGCACTGGCAACCGGGAATGCTGTTCGGAGGAATTCTGGACATTGATGAACTGGAACTGAAAAATCTGGTCATTAAACTGCCATCGCCTGATAAAGAACAAGCCCCTTCCAACGAAAAGCTGGTATTACCGGAGATAGAGTTCCCTCTGCCAATCACTCTTAAGAAACTGACTCTGGACAGAGGCACTTATGAACAGGGTGAGATTAAAGAAGAAGTGACTAACCTCCTTCTCTCTGCTGATGCCCGACAATCCCAAATCACTATTCATGAGTTCAAGGTTGAACACGCTTTGGGGAAAGCCAGTCTGCAAGGAAAAATAACACTGAGCGGCGATTATCCACTGTCAGCAACCTTAGATATTCAGCCCCCCCCCCCTGGATGGCAGGCTCCAGCCAAAAAATCTGAAGGCGACTCTTCAAGGCTCTCTGACCGATTACCAGCTAGCTGCCAATGCCACAGCCATTGCTAATGTCTTATCCACTCCTGAGACCCAAAAAGAAACCCGGATAAAGGCCTTGCTCAAGGCTCGGGGCAGTCTCGAACATATTGCGATCGAAAACCTGAACCTCTCAACACCTGAAGGTGATGCAGATCTTTCTGGTCAGCTTAGCTGGACAAAAGGTATTGCATGGAGCGGGAAGGTGAACCTCAATAGTCTGAACACAGCCAACTTTTTGCCCGGGTATCCGGGGAGGCTCGACGGTGTATTGGCAAGCCGTTTTAATCTGGACGGTAAGGCATGGCATCTGGTGATTTCTGAAATGCATATCACTGGCAAACTCAGGGAATGGCCCGTCTCAGTCTCCGGCACACTGGACATCAATCATCTTTATAACTGGAAGTTAGACCACTTCAATGCCAATTTCGGTGAAAATCAGTTAAGCGCCCATGGTCTTATTGATAAACAGTGGGATATAGAAGCGAAACTCAATGCTTCAAAGCTGGCAGAACTTTACCCCGGCCTTGACGGTGAAGTGAAAGGTTTCATCGATGTATCCGGAAGCAAACAGCAACCCAGACTGACCTTTCAACTTGATAGCTCCTCTGTCCGTTATCTGGACACGGCGATTAATGGCCTTTTGGCAAAAGGTCATATTGAAAAGAAAGAACACATTCTGGGGCAGGCTCGTATCAACATAGAGGCCCTGAAACAGGGCCCCCATACACTAAACCAGATATTGCTTGAGGCCAGAGGCAATGAAAAGCAGCACCAGGTCCGGCTCTCAACTCAAGGTAAAGCACTCAAGAGCATCATCACCCTGGCTGGTAGCTACCACAACGAACAATGGCAGGGACAGCTGACCCGCAGTGACTTGAACACAGAATTCGGAGACTGGTCACTGAAAAAGCCTGTTGATATTTCAGCCTCGGCAGCGAGTGCTTCATTTTCTGAATTCTGTCTGGAGTCATCCTCTTCCAGTCTCTGTACTCAATCCAGCCATCTGGGCAAGGACTCAGGACATCTCTCCTTTCACATTGAGCAACTGGCACCTGAAAGATTCAAGGCCTTTTTCCCCAACGAGTTTGACTGGCAGGCACTTATAAACTCTAGGGGCGAGGTAAGCTGGAAGGATAATCAGCCGACATTGTCGTTAACGCTTTCTTCAAGCCCCGGAACACTTCAGGCTTATAATCTGTCCGGCGATTACCGCCAGCTCAACATGGAAGCCCGAATCGCCAACAACCAGCTTCAAAGCTCTTTTAACTTCCTCTCCGATAAACTGGGGCGCGGCCGTCTGACCCTGACCGTCGATGACCTGCAAAACCAGAGAACCCTGAGCGGTCAGCTGAATATTGATCATTTATTGCTGGAAATATTTGCACCTTTCTTACCTGAAGTCAGTGATCTGAAAGGTACTTTTTCTGCCCGGGGGCGAATGGAAGGCTCTCTTGCCAAACCGCTCTTTTACGGTCGCCTGGCCATTGAAAATGGCTATGCCAATACCACGCGAGATATTGTCAGCGTTTCTGCACTTAATACTTACCTCAATGTGGCCGGTGATTCAGGCACAGTAGAAGGCAAAATGCAGGTGGGTAAGGGCTCACTGGATCTGGGAGGGCAACTGAGCTGGAAGGATCTCCGACAGCCAAGCGGTAACATTACGCTGGAGGGACAAGACCTGGATGTTAATTACCCCGGTATTGGCGAGATCAAGCTTTCACCCAACCTGAAGCTGACACTGTCTGAAGAGGTGACACTGACAGGTATCATCCGAATTCCGTGGAGTCGCATTACCATCAACAGACTTCCTGAGAGTGCTGTTTCGGTGTCAGACGATGTCGTGATCGTTCAGGAAGGGCAGACTTCAGAGCTCCGGGAGCAGGCTCTAAAGCTGTTTTCGATGAAGCTACGGGTAGTACTCGGAGACGAAGTCCGGCTCAATGCTTTTGGTTTCAAAGCCAGACTCACGGGGCATCTGGATCTTTTGCAGCTGCCTGACAAACCCCTTGAAGGAAACGGCACTATTCAACTAGAGGGTCGCTACCACCAGCTGGGCCAGGATTTACTGATCAAGGACGGAAAAATCATTTTTCAGGGGCCTGTCGACTCTCCCTATCTATTGGTCAATGCCGTTCGAAACCCGGAAACCATTGAAGATAATGTGGAGGTTGGCATCAAAGTCAGTGGCCCTGTCAATAAACCTGAGTGGACGGTTTATTCCAGCCCGGAAATGCCACAACAGGAACAACTTTCCTACCTGCTGCGAGGCAGAGGTCTGGAAGGCGATGACGGTTCCGGAGCGGAGGCGATGCTGGTGGGTATCGGTGTTTCCCAGTTTGGTGGTATCGCTATCTCCATTGGTGAAAGCTTTGGTTTCAGCGACGTCTCGCTGGATACAGCAGGCAGTGGCGAAGACACCCAGATCACCATTGGTGGCTACATAGCTCCCGGTTTGCGCCTGCAGTACGGTGCAGGTGTTTTTAACTCAGTGAGCGAAGTGAAGGTTCGCTATGAACTCATGCCCAGACTCTATCTGCAAGTTGTCAGTGGTCTGGCTCAGGCTGTGGATATTTTTTATCGCTTTACCTACACTCCTGATTCTGAAGGAGGGGCTCAGTAGTCACGCTAAAGAAAACTTGAAAGGCTTCAGTGTGTTGAGCGACACCGACTGCTCTGACTGCCAGACGTCATAATTATTCTGCATGATGAGCCAGCTTTCCGCAGTTCTGCCAAGAACCTTGGAAAATCTTCTGGCCATCTCGGTAGACACAGCGCTTTTTCCCTGCAAAATTCTGTTCAAAGTAGAGGGTGAGACCTCTAAGGCCTCAGATAGCTGCCTGCAGCTTACTTTAGCTGGTTCCATGTAGGTTTGCTTAATAAACTCTCCGGGATGGAGTGGGTCGTGCATTCTCATCGATGATAATCCTCATAGTTCAGTATTTCAGGAGTTTGCATTCCTAAACTTATGAAAGCCGACTCCTATCCCTGAAAAAAACGTGCATAATGCTGCGCCGCAAGATTGACCAGACGCTGTCTCGACTCGAGACTTCCCCAGGCACAATGGGGAGTGACGATCAAATTTGGCAGAGACTTATTGAGCAGGATATTCCCGTTTCCGGGAGGCTCTTCTGACAACACATCAAACCCGGCACCTCCCAGTCGCCCTGCCTCCAGCGCCGAGACCAAAGCACTCTCGTCTACCAGCCCACCTCTGGCGGTGTTGATCAGAATGGCCCCTGGCTTCATCAGCGAAAGTCTTTTCTGATCCAGAAGGTTGGCCGTACTTTCACTCAACGGACAATGCAAACTGACGACATCTGACTGTTTCAACCCTTCATCTAATTCTATCCGGTCTATAGAGGTTGTCGGTGAGCCAGGTACTCTAGCCTTCAATACATTCATTCCGAATGCTCCTGCCAGTCTGGCAGTCGCCTTGCCCAAGTCACCATAACCGACAATGAGCAGGTTTTTACCTCCCAGCTCCATGATCGGATGATTAAGCAGACAGAATCTGTCGCTTTCTGCCCAGGTGCCGTTCACAGCATCTCGTGAGTAAGCGGGAACAGAGCCCGCCAGAGACAAGATTAAAGTCATGGCATGCTGAGCAACAGACGCAGTGCTGTAACGCTCTACATTCTGGACTTTAATACCGCGCAGATCGCACGCAGCAAGATCAATATTATTCGTTCCTGTTGCCAGTACTCCGATATACCGGAGGTTGGGCAGCGAAGAAAGCGTCGACTCATCAATCACCACTTTATTGGTGACAATCGCGACCGCATCACGACAACGTTCAATCACATCTTCTGGTTCACTCTGATCGTATATCACCAACGGTACCGGAAGCTGATGAAACGCCTCCAGAGACACGCCGTCACCCAGAGTAGCCCGATCCAATAAAACGACATTCTTTTTTGTAGTCACATTTTTTACCTTTGGAATCCGGTTTTATCTTTTCAAAAGACAGTGGCCTGCTATCCTGACGTTACGAAAACAGATTCCATCAGGAGGTCTCAATGGAACCTGCCCATCACACCATGAACGATCTGTTTGATCAGCTTGGACTGCCCAGCAGTGATCAAGAAATCAATGCCTTCATCGAAGAGCATAAAAAAATGCCCCACCGGGTAAAAATTGAGCATGCCGACTTCTTTTCAGATAGTCAGCAGGCTTTTATTCAACAGGCATACAATGAAGACGCTGACTGGGTTGTGTTGATTGAACATCTCGACGCCCTGTTGAGAGAAAAACCATCCTGAGAATTTCGGATTGCTATAACTGTCTTTGGCGAACCGCCTCAAACAAGCAGACACCTGTCGCTACAGAAACATTTAAACTGCTGACTGACCCTGACATGGGGATAAAGATTAATGAATCGCACTTGTCACGGGTCAGTCTTCTCATGCCCTTACCTTCAGCGCCCATCACCAGAGCCAGGGGACCCTTGAGGTCTGTTTTGTAAATATCAGAAGCACTTTCACCCGCGGTTCCAATCATCCAAATGCCACGATCTTTCAGCCATTCCATGGTTCTGGAAAGATTGGTTACCTGTACCAATGGAACATTCTCTGCAGCACCACTGGCCACTTTTCGAGCTGTCGCATTCAGGCTGGCCGATTTGTCTTTGGGCGTAATCAGGGCATGGACCCCTGCAGCATCTGCGGTTCTTAGACAGGCACCCAGATTATGAGGATCGGTCACACCATCCAGTATTAATAGAAAAGGCGGCTCATCCAGTGTATTCAGAAGATCTTCCAAATCACCTTCCCGGTAGACTTTCGCCTGCGCAACACGGGCCACTATGCCCTGGTGCACCCCTTCAACTTTCGAATCCAGTCGGCTGCGTTCGACAAAACGCACCGTCACTCCCTGGTTGCGGGCTTCCTCCACCAGCGCATTAATGCGCTTGTCAGTGCGACCTTTCTGGATCATCAGTTCCAGAACTTTTTCCGGAGAATGCTCAAACAGGCTTTGCACAGCGTGCAGGCCAAAAACGACATCATCACTCATTACGGGAATTCGTATACAGGGTTGGAATTAGGAATGAACGCATATTAGCAGAGCCAAAGGTTCAAGTGGAATGTTGATCTACTCATCAGAGGCTTCAATGAGCCGTTAATGATTGAAGTCTTATCAATCATTCAGAGTCGATGCGCAGACAGTTTTCGGTATATATATGGCTGTATTTGAATGAACTCATGTCGATATTCAAACAGGCAGGGCGCAATCGAACCGACTCCGGCTGTGCCACCCGATAAGCGTAAAGATGAGAACCACATTGGCCACAGAAAACTCTTTTCTTTCCTGTTGAAGATTCGTACTCCTTCAGCAGTTCCTGTCCTGTCTGCAGCTCGAAATCAGCACTGTCGATTGTCACTCCCATGGCAAAAGCTGAAGAATGAGCTTTTCTGCACGTCAGACAATGACAGCATTCAATCTCGACAAACTCGGATTTTACCCGATAGGAAACCTGCCCACATAAACACTGACCGAAATACATAGACGTTCTCGCTCTACAGAAACATTATTAGGCTCTATTGTGCAGAGCAAATGAAAGATCGACAACTGTCGACTGCGCCCGACAAGGCGCATCATCCCAATACTGGAAATGAGAGTCTGCGCTCTATTCCTGCCAGGTGGTCATAGTGTCATCCCTGATCTATGCTGTGATTCTGAATTTTTGGGGTTGTTATGGAAAAGTCGTTATTTTCAGAATTAAAGCGTATTGGCATTGATGAAGAACTGGCCAGCAAAGTCAGTGCTTCCCTTGATCCTGAGTACAATGCCAGTAAGAAAGATGTGCTGGTAATGCAAGAAGCCATCATGCAGGTGCAACTGCAAAGTGAGCGCAGCTATCAGGCACTCAGTTCAGAAATAAGCAGCCTGCGTTCTGAAGTGCATAAAGAGATAGCCGGTGTCCGCGCTGAAATCACGGATGTCCGCACTGAAATCACTGATTTCCGCGCTCAAATTACTGATGTCCGCACTGAAATCACTGATGTCCGCACTGAAATCGCCGATGTGCGTTTCGAGATGGGCTCCATCAACCGGCAATACATCATTACCTTCCTCGGTTTGATTACCACCATTGTCAGCGTCTTTGCCATCAACTGGTACTTCCATTAACACAAAAGTTGGTTAGCCCGCCTATTTCACCAACGCGAGCACAGACAATAGAACTAACTTGTAGCTTGACCAAGAACTAACTGACGGGAAGCACGTGAAAAAAAACAGCAAAGAAATGACAGAAGCTACCGCCCAGGACAAACACATGCCAGATAGCATGGTTAAAGGGCAGCTTTTTCCACAGGTAAAAAACAGCCCCGAGGGTATAAGAGAGGCCTCCCGCTACCAGCCAATAGACGCCCTCCAGCGATATCTTGCTGGCTAATTCTTTTGACGCAAAAAGAACCAGCCAGCCCATCAAAATATAAGTGGCTACTGAAAGTTTTTTAAAGCGTGGACCAAACCAGACTTTGAAAACAATGCCCGCAATAGCCAGCAGCCAGACAGTAGCAAACATGATCCAGCCCAAAGTATCCCTCATACTGACCAGTAAGAATGGGGTATAAGTTCCAGCGATCAGGAGATAGATGGAACAATGATCCAGCAGTTTGAAGACCTTCTTGGTCTTCTCATGCTGGATGCTGTGATAGAGCGTGGAAGAGAGAAAGAGCAGTATCAGCGTTGCCCCGTAGATACTGAAACTGGCGATGCGCCAGACATCATGCTGCTCGGCTGCATAAGCTACTAAAAGGGTCAAACCAGCAACACTGAGCAAGGCGCCCAGACCGTGGGTGATACTGTTTGCAATCTCTTCAGCCAGGCTATATCTGGCCATGAGGTTGTTTCCTGTGTCGGTGTTTCGTGACATCTTAACACTCGAAGCGGACTATCGAGCCCGGATAATACTCAAGATTCCGATTAATGCCAGAGCAGATGACAAAGAAAGATCAATTGACTGATCAAAAAATCAGAAAGCAAAGGAGTGCCGCCTAACCACTTTCAAATCACTTAGCTTTTCTCTTTCCCGGCTGCCTGCCAGCAGGTTTTGCTGAAGGCTTTTTATCGGCTACTGGCTTCTTACCTGCTGACGGCTTCCTATCGGCTGACGGCTTCCCGGCTTTCTTGCCAGTGTTTTTAGCCCCGGCTTTTTGCTTGCGGTTGGGCTTTCGCTTCTTACCTGTCGTCTTCTTGCCTGACTCTTCAGACTTTGCCGCATCCAAGAGAGCTTTTTTTGCCGCCCGACTCTTGGCCACATTGGCTAATGGCTTACCACCTTTTGAGGGGCTTTTTCGGGGTTTACGAGAACGAGAGGGTCTCAGTCCAGCGCCTGTGGATAATTCGAAATCAATTTTCTGGTCATCCAGATTGACGCTGGCAACCATGACTTCGATATCATCACCTAGCCGATAACCTCTACCGGTTCTTTCACCCACCATGCGATGGTGAACGGAATCATAGTGGTAATAATCACCTGGAAGGCTGGTAACGTGTAGCAACCCCTCTACATAAATATCATCCAGGGCGACAAACAGGCCAAAGCCGGTCACAGACGAAATGACACCGGAATACGTTTGTCCGATATGTTGCTGCATATACTCACACTTCAGCCAATCCATAGCATCCCGCGTGGCTTCGTCTGCCCTGCGTTCGGTCGCAGAACAATGCTCGCCCATAGCCAGAACTTCATTGCCATCATAGGGATAAATAGTCTTTTTGTTCATCTCACTGGCGCCCACACGAACAACGTGACGGGTTTCAACGGAAGAACGAATAATATGACGAATAGCCCTGTGCACCAGCAGGTCGGGATAGCGACGAATCGGCGAAGTGAAGTGCGCGTATTCGTCAAAGGCCAACCCGAAGTGCCCCTGATTATCCGAGGTGTAGACTGCCTGACTCATGGAGCGCAGAACGACAGTCTGGATCACATTGTAATCAGGACGGTCTTTGACCGATGCCAACAGAGCCTGAAAGTGAGCAGGCTTCAGTTTACCCGCTGGCAGCGATAATCCGAGACTGGCAATAAAGCTGTTCAGGTTGAGCCGCTTCTCCATAGTGGGCCCTTCGTGCACGCGATAGAGCCCGGGAACCTTATGCTTCTGAAGAAATCTGGCAGCACAGACATTGGCGCAAAGCATACATTCCTCAATCAGCTTGTGCGCATCATTGCGGACAGCAGGAACAATTTTTTCGATTTTTCGGTTACGGCCGAAGACGATCTGTGTTTCCACCGTTTCAAAATCAATGGTGCCACGTTCAGAACGAGTACTTTTCAGAACCTTGAACAGGTTGTAAAGCTCTTCAACATGAGGAAGCACCGTTTTTCGTTCGCGACGCAGAGCTTTACCGTCATCACTAAGCGGCTTTGAGAGCATTTCCCAGACCTGGTTGTAGGTCAGACGGGCATGGGAGCGGATCAGGCCCTCATAGAACTTGTAACCGGATATTTTACCTTTGCCGCTGATGGTCATTTCGCACACCATGGCCAGACGATCCACTTCAGGATTCAGAGAGCAGAGTCCGTTAGACAGTACTTCCGGCAACATAGGAATAACATGCCCCGGGAAGTACACAGAAGTGCCCCGGTTATAGGCTTCCTTATCCAGAGCTGTTCCGGGCTTTACGTAATGAGACACATCCGCAATGGCTACTAATAAACGCCAGCCACCACTTTTTTTGGTGTCACAGTAGACCGCATCATCAAAGTCTCGGGCATCTTCACCATCAATGGTAACGAAAGGCGTTTCTCTGAGGTCCACACGGTGCTTTTTGTCCCGCTTAGCCACTTCCGGCTTGAAACGGGCCACCTGCTCTTCCACTTCAGGAGGCCACTCATGAGGAATGTCATGGGTCCGTAATGCGACGTCCACTTCCATTCCGGCATCTTGCCGCTCGCCCAATACTTCTTTGATCAGGCCCACTGGCTGAACACGGCGGCCCGGCTGCTCAAGAATTTCAACCAGAACATATTGCCCATGGCTGGGCATCAAAGGACCGGGCTTAATATGAATTTCGCGATCAATTCTGGAGTTTTCCGGTACCACAAAAACATTGTCGTTTTCCATGTAAAAGCGCCCTACCAACTGAGTGGTATTACGCTCTATGACTTCAACAATCTGACCTTCACGTCGTCCTTTACGATCAACACCGGTTTCGCGAATAACCGCACGATCACCATCAAAAGCCTTGCGCATTTCACGCCATGAGAGGTAATAGTCTTCCCCACCCTCATCAGGAATAAGGAAACCATAGCCGTCCTTATTACCCTGAATACGCCCTTTGACCAGATCCATTTTACTGAGCAAGCCATAGGTTCCCTTGCGGGTTTCCAACAGCTGACCATCACGAATCATGGCTTTTAGGCGGAATAAAAGAGCTTCCTGCTGCTCTGGCACAGTTACACCCAACTCACGGCACAATACTTTATGGTTCGCCGGAGCCCCTCTTTTTTCCAGAGTCTCCATAATAAACAGACGACTGGGAATGGGGTTGTCGTAGCGGGCTGCTTCATCGGCAGCCTGGGAGTCCAGTTCTTTCCACCCTTTTTTGGGCATAGAGTTTATCAACCTCTCGGTGATCAAATAATGTCTGTATGCAGTGTAACCCTACTCCGGGTAACTAGCAGCCTGTCGGACTTAAGGCTGTCCTACTGCGGTTGCAATAAATTGG
>NZ_JAHHPN010000356.1:0-22419 GCF_024606325.1 Endozoicomonas sp. ONNA1 | reverse complement strand
TCAATTTCTTGCAATCCTCGCTACGGACGCTTAAGTCCGACAGGCTGCTAGAAAACGTAGCCGATGAACGCTACATGGTTAAAAATCCGAAAACGAAGGGAAGTGGCTGTCTTTTATTGGGTTTTGCGCACCTGTCAGCGAACTCAGTCAGCTCTGTCCGGTGGCAAGTTGTTTGCAGGCGTGGTTTCTTTGATTTCGTGGAAAAATTTCATTACTCCATCGGTGGTCTCCTCCTTATACCTTTCCATCTGGATTGGGATGCCCGGTGGCAACTACTTCTGTGACGACGCAGACTTTCGTTAGTCGCGAAGATCTGCCCGCATAGTTGCTGCGATGTTCCCCGTACGCCTCTCTCGTAATCGTGAGCCGGCAAGTATACGATCACGTCACAGAATACTGACCCAAGAACCTGGTAGCTTCTATCGGGGCTCGACCATCTGATATTTACTTCACCTTCGTGGTATCTCCTGTTGTGACGCTGCTGCTCTGGCATTTTGAAGACTTCCCCGCATACTCGCTGTTCACCATTACCCCCAACCACTATCACATCACAGAATCGTAGCGGAGTGTGGTATTTCTCTTGGTGATATGTCAGCATCTCTCTATGCTTGAAGCGCACCCCGCACGGCAGCCGTTCGCCACTCTCCAATTTCAGCAGCACTTCACAGACAAAGGGCCTGGTGGGATCAGTAACTTCACATTTACAAGTTTTACTGGCTGTCCCACGTTGCGCGAATGGGACTGCTGAGGGAGGGCGTTTGCTCTGTGTGAATGTTGCCATTGTGACGAGGCTTGCTGAACTGGCTACGGAATTCACCGGCCCTCTGGCGGACTCTCCACCAACGGATGGTGATCGGAGTTTGCAAACGCCATGACAGGAACCAAAGTGACAATTGTTATCGAAAGTATGCCGGTGTGGTCCGGGGTTTTTGTCATCGTCGCCAGAGCCAGAAGACTGGGAGCCGCTGGCAAAGACTGTAGTCCGGGTGCTGGTTGCCCCTCCTGTGGCTTGCTGACCGGATGATGTTGAAGGCTGGTTTTGTTGGTTATTTTTTTGTTGGCTGTTTCCGGGGAGCATCATGGTGGTGATTGTAAACGGTTCATCCTGACTGGCCTCCTGTTGATCCATCGGGATAAACAGTGACGAATCGGAGTTCCAATCGTTTTTCAAAAGCCAGCCAATAACAACAAACGCTTCTACAGGTGGCCATGAAAAAGGTTTGGCGCTCAGAGAGGTTTCGTGGCTGCTCAGCATCAGTTCGTAAGCCACCAGCAGATGAGAGGCGTAAATCAATGGCCACGAAATTGACTCAATAAGGGTGGTTTTTAATCCGTAACCGTTAAGTCCATAAGGTTTATCATCAGGCGAAAAATCTAACCCCACATAACCGCTTGTGTCGGCAATGTCTGAAGGGTTGTACGACAGAGTATCGAGGTTACTTTTTATAGAAACGCTCTGGATCGAAGAACCTGCATCATCCTGATGAAAATCGACAACAAAACACCTTTTCGAGGAGTCAGCCTGACAGACGATAGTTAACAACACCGGCAGTATAAACAATGCCGCAAAGAGTGAGTTGTTCATCATTCTATCCGCGCATTCTGATTTCTAGGGAACAAGGGTAGATTGAGATGATGATAGATCAAGAAAATAAGTGTTTTCTGCGCTTAATTGGAAGCTGAATCACCTATATATCTCGTTCCCGCGCAAAGCGAGGCTGACGCTCAGGGTGGCCGGTTAATGAGAACACTCATGTAAGTTCCCCAAAATTCATAGTTATCGAATGAGCCGAAAATCATTTTTGACCAATCTCCGGCCTCCCCCTGAAGAAAAACTGTCTGACCAAATGTGAAAAAGCCCTGTAAATAAAGAATCTACAGGGCTTTTGTTTGGTGGTGTTGTGGGACGATGGTTTGGTTCCCACAATAGGAACTGAATTAGTCTATCAGTTGCTTTATTGACATCCTTTCGCTCCTTGAGGGGCGAGAGGATGTCAAATCAGCTGGCACGCTCCAATCGGCGGCTAACGCATGTCGATACCAGGCGAGCGTTGGCTCTCTAGCATCCTAAGGATGAGCTCTGGTATGCAATTACCCGTATCAGCTCTAATTTCTTGATAATAAAGTTGCGGGCTAATAAAAAGCCCTAATGGCTGGTGAGGGCTCATTAGGGCTATTTACAAGATGGTGGAGGCGGCGGGAATTGAACCCGCGTCCGCCGATTCTCAGCCTTCGGCTCTACATGCTTAGATCCGCCTTTGGATTTAACTCAATAACGACCCAGCGGTCGGGGTTCTACCGAGCGATCCTGTTACGTTTTAGCTGGCCAGCCACAGGCATACCGGGCCTCGCGAGTCTACTTACGATGACAGTCCGAAAACCGGCCAGTAGACGAGCCGGACAGACTGGGAGACTCGTAGGGTTTAGCTACGATCAAGCTGCAAATGCAAACTCTTCTTCGAAGAGTTCGTTTTGAGCGTCTCCAAGAGCTACCAGGTTGGCAACTATAAGGTTTGTAGTGTTTTGATTAACGAGAACCACTACGTCCTCGGCATGCACCTAAGGTTTCGATACCGTCGTCGAATCCAGATCGCCCCCGGATCAAAACTCCATTGGATCATTTAGTTATAGGCTATCCATAGAATTAAGACAATTTTTTATATGAAAGCTTCACAGGTTTGAAGTTTGGTCTATCCCACCAGATTGACATATCTGGCTCAAAGCATTTCTATATGCGCAAAGAAGTTGGCCGCAGGCAACAGTGAACATGACCCTCAGCGATTAAGTCTTGATAAGTATCTGTCATTTCACGCTTGCTTCAGTTTATGTTATTTTCCCTCAACCCTGGCGCAACCCATCAGTGGTGAACTCTCAGCGTCTGATGATGTTCCCACGCACTATTTTCAGGGTGGACGGTACACAGGGGTTCAAACAGTTCACCTGAGTCTGACAGGCGCTGTGGTTCATCTGGACGTTTAAAGCATAAATCCTGACTGTACCCTGTTCAGATCTGACAGAAAGGACTCACCCGCATAAATGATACGGGTAGAAAATGGTGGCCTTTGTCCCGTCACATTCAGCAACCAATGCTGTTTCTAGCCATAATCCAGTCTGGTGACAGGTTATTTAATGACCATACAAGAAAAACGACCCAACACACTGACGACAGCCAGCTCCCTGTCGTCCGAGGTGTCCGAACAACCTGCCAGATCACTTAAAATCTGTTTGCTGTGTTATCGCAGCCATCCCTTCGTAGGTGGTCAGGGCATTTACCTCAAGTACCTGAGCAAGGCTCTGGTCGAAGCAGGCCATGGGGTAGATGTTATTTCCGGCCCTCCCTATCCGGATCTTGACCCCCGGGTGGGCCTGATTGAAATCCCCAGCCTGGATCTGTTCAGTCTTGAAAGTCATGTAACAGCCCTGAGACCCAGACACCTGAAATCCTGGTCTGACTTTTTTGAATGGTGGGCCATGCTGACCGGAGGGTTTGCTGAGCCCTATACATTCACCCGTCGTGCTGTGAAATATTTGCGTAAAAACGGTCATGACTACGACATTATTCATGATAACCAGAGTTTGGGCTACGGCCTTTTGGACCTGCAGAATCAGGGTGTTCCCGTGGTAGCCACTGTCCATCATCCCATAACCCGGGACAGAGAGCTGGCTTTGGGTGCCGCACCTGACTGGAAGCATCGTCTGTTGATCCGTCGCTGGTATTCCTTTCTGACCATGCAAGGCAGGGTGGTTCGTGAACTGAAGCATATCGTTACCGTTTCGGAACAATCCCGGGGCGATATTGCTGAAGCCTTTGACCGTCCGGCTAACGATATCAGTCTTATTTATAACGGGATTGATACCGATACCTTCAGTCCTCAACCCCATATTGAACGCAAGCCGTTCAGAATTATGACTACGGCCTCTGCGGACCAGCCTTTGAAAGGCTTAAAATACCTTTTGGAAGCCGTGGCATCGTTAAAACCCGACTATCCTGAGCTGGAACTTCTGGTGGTAGGCAAACTGAATAAAGAGGGTCAGACAGCGCAGCAGCTGAAACAACTGAATCTTGGCTCAGCGGTAACCTTTGTATCCGGCATTTCCACTGAACAAATGGTGGAGTACTATTCTGAAGCCGCCATTGCCGTATCCCCTTCACTCTATGAAGGCTTTGGGCTGCCAGCCGGAGAAGCCATGTCCTGCGGGTGTGCTGTGATTTCTTCAGATGGCGGAGCCCTGCCCGAAGTCCTGGGAGATGCAGGCCTGATTGTCCGGGCTGGCAACAGCCAAGCCCTGGCACAAGCCTTGCGGACGCTGTTGGAACACCCTGATAAGCGGATTGAATACGGTCAGCTTGGTCGGCAGCGAATTCTGGACACTTTCTGCTGGAAAGTAGCCGCCAGACAGTTCAGCCAGTATTACCTGAACCTGCTGAACACTGAACAAGAACCCGAAGAATTGAAAGACACAGTGGCTGCCGATGCTGGTCTTGGCCAGCGGACCGCTGTCAGCGGGTGATGCCCGAGGATAACTGAAACAAGATGCAAACCATTGATTTTAATCGTCTTAAGTTACGCAATGGCGATAAAGTACTGGACGTGGGTTGCGGTGAGGGCCGTCATTCCATTGCAGCCTGGCTGGAGGCCAGGGTGGATGTAACAGGGATTGACCTGTGCGAAAAAGATTTGCAAACAGCCCGTGGCAGACAGCAGGAATCTGTTCAATTCCTTCAGGGGGCAGAAGACGGTCGCAGTATTCGCTTTATTCAAGGCAATGCTCTGAAGCTGCCTTTTGAAGACAGCACGTTTGATAAGATTATTTGTTCCGAAGTGCTGGAACACATCCCTGATTACCATGGGGTGCTGGCCGAAATCAAACGGGTACTGAAGCCTGATGGTTTGCTGGCAGTCAGTGTGCCCAGAGCCTGGCCGGAAGAAATCTGCTGGCGACTGAGCAAGGCTTATCACGAGGTTGAAGGCGGTCATATACGCATCTTTAACGCCACACACCTTCGACATGATATTGAATCGCTGGGCTGGCGTCGTTATTCACGGCACTGGGCTCACGCCCTGCATGTTCCCTACTGGTGGCTTAAGTGCTGGAAATGGGAGCAGCCTTCGAAACTGGTCGATCACTATCACAAGCTGCTGGTATGGGATCTTATGGAAAAGCCGAAGGTAACCCGAATGACCGAAAAGCTGCTGGATCCGGTCATGGGAAAAAGTGTAGTGATGTACTTCGAGTGGGAGCCGGGCAGAGGTAAATCCAGCGATACCAACAAGGAGGTCTTTTATGGATAGCTTGCTGCTGACCAAAGGACTATTCCCGAGAGATTTTCTCAACAAGACAGCAGACTACATTCTCTCCATACAGCAGAAAGACGGCAGCATTCCCTGGTTTGCAGGTGGCAAGCTGGACCCCTGGGATCATACTGAAGCTGCCATGGGGCTGAGTATCATTGGTCATTATCCTGAAGCTGAAAGCGCCTATGACTGGCTGCGAAAAGAACAGCTGGAAGATGGCAGCTGGTATGCCAACTATCAGGACGGCAAGCCTTCATACAGTGACAAGAGAGAAACTAACTTTGTCGCCTATGTGGCGACCGGTGTCTGGCATCACTACCTGATTAGTCAAAATACCGGGTTTTTAGAACTGAACTGGCCAATGATCGAGGCTGCTATCCAGTTCGTACTACGACATCAGGCGCCTACAGGAGAGATCTACTGGGCCGTCATGGAAGAGGGGCAGCCAGACAGGGATGCATTGATTACAGGTTGCTCTTCGGTTCTGAAAAGTCTGGAATGCGCCATTCAGATCGCTGAAACCCTGAACAAGAAGGTTGAGCTATGGTACGACGCCTGGCAACAGTTGGGACAGGCTCTGAAGTATCATCCTGAGAACTTTGACCGCACCTGGGAAAGTAAAGAGCGCTTTTCCATGGACTGGTTTTACCCGATTCTGGCCGGTGTCTTCCGTGGTCAGGAAGCTCGTGACCGAATCCAGACATTCTGGGACAAGTTTGTCCGCAAGGACATGGGCTGTGTCTGTGTCAGCGATCAACCTTGGGTCACCATTGCCGAATCCTGCGAGCTGACCATGGCGCTCCTGGCCGCGGGTGAAAAGCAGAAAGCCACTCAGCTCTATAGCTGGTTGCACAACTGGCGTGACAGTGATGGCGGCTATTGGACGGGCTATCAGTACGTCGAAGACGTGATCTGGCCGCTAGAGAAAACGACCTGGACAGCCGGTGCTATTTTGTTGGCAGCAGATGCTCTAACCGAGTACACAGCCGCTTCCCGTTTATTTCTGGAATCAAGTCTGGAAATAAAACCGGAACTGCCAGAAACCGAAGAGGCCCTGGCAGCCGTTAACAGTTAACGGCGGCGGAATAACCCCAGCGTGTTGACCATGGGTAGTTCTTCAAACAATCCGGAGGCTTTCGCCAGCTTCCAGATGTTGTAAGGAGCCTGCCCACCGTCTTGGGGATTAGGGAAGATGTCGTGTATTGCCAGAATGCCACCGGGCTTGATAAAGCTGACCCAGCTGCGAAAATCCGTCTGGGCCGCTTCTTCACTGTGTCCGCCGTCAATAAACACCATGCCCAGAGGGGTGGCCCAGTGACGGGCTGCCACAGCAGAAGGAGCAACAATAGGGACAACCGTATCGCCCAGTCTGGCTTCACGCATGGTGGTTCGGAACGTTTTAAAACTGTCCATCAGTTGAATGCTGGCATCGTAGAGATCACTGTCGTGATACTCTTCCCCCAGCTGGTGCTCTTCTGACCCACGGTGGTGATCCACGGCATAGAGCACACTGTTATTTTGCTGGCAGGCAACACCCAGGTAGACCGTAGACTTGCCACAGTAACTGCCAACTTCCAGACAGGGGCCCAGCTGACTGGCTTCCAGAGCGAACTGGTGAAGTGCTTCGCCTTCGTCCGGAGCCAGAAAGCCTTTAACAGAATCGATATTGAGTGGCAGTTGTACAGGCATAGTTCTTAATGAATCAGTTTGTATTGAATCAGCTTGTAAAGATGTAGTTCGTTTTTTCATTTTATACGTCGGAAGTAGTTCAGTCAGGCGACTGGCTTCAAAGGCATAATAACAAATCAGGCTCGAGCAGTGCGTAAAAATCATAAACCTTTCTGGATCAAGAAGCTCTCAGACCGTTGGCAGCAGTTTTATATCCGGCACTTTTTCAGCAAACATTTTGAACACTTGGGTGAGCACCCGATGGTGGTCCATCCTTCTACCGTCAATGTTCATGGCGCCGGTATTTCCATCGGTCGTTTTGTCCACTTGATCAGTATCCGTCATAACCCGGTCAGTCTTTCCACCTGGAGCGGTCGGGGCATTCAGGGCGATATCAAAATTGGTGATCATTGTCTGATATCTCCGGGAACAACTATCTCTTCAGCAGCCAGTATTACCATTGGTAACAACTGTATGTTAGCCGCCGATTGCTACCTGTCCGACAGTGACTGGCACGGTCTCTATAACCGACTGCGACCATTCCGCTGCAGCAAACCCATTGTTCTGGAAGATAATGTCTGGCTGGGGCATGGTGCCAAAGTCGGCAAAGGCATCACAATCGGCGAGAACAGTGTCGTGGCAGCAGGCGCTGTGGTTGTGAAAGACGTTCCTCCCAATACGGTAGTGGGAGGCAACCCGGCTAAAGTCATCAAAAAGCTGAACCCCCATCGCCGGATGCTGAAAAGAGAATTTATGTTTCGCGATAGCGATCATTTCCTTCACATGCAGGAAGAACTGGATCGCTACGTTTTAGGGGCGAATACCCTGAGAGGCTGGGCTCGTCACAAGCTGTTTCCCAAAAAGGGGGATTAACTGAGACGCCCTGCCAGGGTTGTTGTGGACAATTAGCCCGGAATCAAGTTGTTTTACTGGTCAGCCATTCTCCAGATACCCAGCAGATCCGGCACTTCATCCTTGCCTCTCATGAAGTCATCAATGGCTGCAGCCATTGTTGAATAATCGACTCTGCTTGCGGGCATTGAAGTAATGATGACCGGAACCGGTCTGTTATCATCAGCCGCAAAGGTAATGTTGATGAACCCTCTGGAGATACTGACCGTGAAATATTGGTATTTGGACTGTCCGTAGAATGCCAGCAGATAGACAATGTCTTCATGCTTTGCAGCATGCTCTGTGACGGCAGCAATGATCACATCTGCCTGACTCTTGCCACTGTAATGGCTGACGACTTTTCCAGGATCTACTTTACTCAGTTGCAAACCAGCTCCACCGGCTACGGCATTGAACCCCTTACTCATGCCTTCGGCATTCCCGGCGTTACTCCTTATGAGTCGTGAATCTTTGCTATTCATGGCAAAGCCGACGATGTCTTTAACCTGATCATTACGAGCCTTCGAACCGATGCCCAGTATATTGGCAAGGTCTTTATTGATATTGAAAATCATGGTTCTGGCATGGCTGTGCTCAATCAGCTTTCTGAAACTCCTTGAATGGGAGGGCAGGAGTGCCTTGATACCTTTTTTAATGAAGGAAGGTGTTTTGTGAAGCACGAAACCATCGTCTCTGTTTCTGGATGCTTCAATGCCCGCATTGAAGTGTCTGCCAAACTCCAGAGCTTTCATGGCATTCAGTACGTCTTCTGCAGAGGGTTTATTCTCAGAGGCTGACAGTTTGTACGCTTCACACAGTTGAGAAAAGTTTTCATTTGCTTTCTTACTTCCAAGCGCTGTATAGGCTTCAGAAAAAGCCCGGTCCACCGTGTGGTCGTCACCGATGACTCCCGCAGCGAGCATTTGTTCGTGGATGGCAGAAGCTCTGTTCTCTTCAGCAGTTGAAGGATACTGGCCTGAAATATCGAGGCCGTAGGCTGTGGCGGCTGAATGAATCATTTCCTGGTTCATTTCTTCTGCCGAAGCCTGAAGGGGCAGAGCCAGAATCAATAGACACATCTTTAGATACTTCATAATGGTACTCCTCTTGTTTTTAAATCCGTTTATTAATAATTAAGACCTGGTTAAGGGTGAAATAGTTCCCCTTGCCTAACGGGGCATTAAAGGCAAGGATCAGAGTAGACCGATGTTAGCGAGGGCTTTATGAAATCCTATTCGACGCTGAGACTAATCCTTGGAGATCAGCTATACGCTGGCCATAGCTGGTTCCGAAACAAAGATCCGGATACCCTCTATCTGATAGCAGAGCTCTATCAGGAAGCCTCCTACGTCAAGCATCATGTGCAGAAGATTTGTGCGTTCTTTGCAGCTATGGAGGCTTTTGCCGCGGCGCTGGCAAAATCCGGCCATGAGGTTTTGCATTTAACGCTCGATGAGACGGCTCAATACAAGGATTTGCCATCTCTT
This sequence comes from Endozoicomonas sp. ONNA1, assembly GCF_024606325.1. Taxonomy (NCBI): domain Bacteria; kingdom Pseudomonadati; phylum Pseudomonadota; class Gammaproteobacteria; order Oceanospirillales; family Endozoicomonadaceae; genus Endozoicomonas; species Endozoicomonas sp. ONNA1. Next base: position 13,076 of record NZ_JAHHPN010000356.1, on the reverse strand, counting down.
CTGCATTCGCTGGTCAAAACCTACAAGATTCAGCAGTTCGAATACCAGAGAGCCGATGAATACCGGCTTTTAAGGCAGTTGCAGGGCATGGATATCGGTGCTGGTGTTCAAGAAGTCGATAGCGAACACTTTTTTCTGCCCTTTGATGAGATTTCGAGCTATTTCAGCCAGGGGAAGGCCACAAGAATGGAGCATTTTTATCGCAAGATGCGAAAGCGATTCGACATTCTGATGGACGGAGACCAGCCAGAGGGCAGTCAGTGGAATTATGACCATGAGAATCGCAAGTCTTTTAAAGTCAGTGATCTCCAGGCAATCCCTGAACCCCTGATATTCAGCAATCCAGTGACAACGATTCTGGAAAGGTTGGATAGACACAATATTCAATACTTTGGTAAGGCCACTCCAGACCTGATCTGGCCGATTACGAGGCAGCAGTCACTCAAACAGCTGCGCTACTTCTGTCAGCATGGGCTTCCACGGTTCGGACAGTTTCAGGACGCTATGACTCACCAGAGTGACAAAAAATGGAGCCTATACCACTCCCGTCTGTCCTTTGCCCTGAACAGTAAAATGCTGACCCCTGTGCAGGTTATTCAAGCTGCAGTCAAAGCCTGGCAGGCAGACCGGGAGTCCATCTCCATTGCTCAGGTTGAAGGATTTATCCGACAGATTCTTGGCTGGCGAGAGTACGTCCGGGGCATTTACTGGGTCAACATGCCGCAGTATTCCTCTCTCAACTATTTCAAAGCTAAGCGGGCATTGCCGGACTTTTTCTGGACCGGCGAAACCCGAATGACCTGTCTTCAGGAGGCTATTGGTCAGTCTCTGGATTATTCCTATGCCCACCATATCCAGAGACTGATGATCACAGGCACATTCTGTTTGTTGGCTGGCGTCGACCCCAGTCAGGTTGACGAGTGGTACCTGGGCATTTATGTGGATGCTATCGAGTGGGTGGAGCTCCCAAATACCCGTGGTATGAGTCAGTTTGCAGATGGTGGTTTGCTGGCTTCAAAACCCTACGCCGCCAGCGGTCATTACATCAATAAAATGAGTGATTACTGCAAAAGCTGTTACTACAATGTGAAGCAAAAAACCGGCGAGCGAGCCTGCCCATTCAACGGCCTTTACTGGCACTTTATGGTGAAACACAGAGCGCAACTCAGCAAGAACCCCAGGCTCGGCATGATCTACAAGAACTGGGACAAGCAGTCCGTCGATGATCAGGCTGTCATCACCCGTCAGGCGAAGGCGTACCTGAAGAAAATAAACAGGCTGTAGTTCGATACAGCCTCAGAGTTTAGGGCTCTGTCATGGCTGAAGAGTGGATCACTCGCTGCCTGACCAGTAACGATTGATTTAAATAACGGTACTCGTGTGATCGATAAGTGTCCAATTCAAAGTCCCCGGTCAGTTCGTAGACTGCCCAGCCGGAAGAAGGTTCATCCTGCTCACTTTGATTATTTTGCATAAAAGCTATGGCTTCTTCGACAGATTTAAATGCCAACCCACCCGGATATAAACCCCAGAACATTGGTCCAAATTTGATGACATTTTTACCTTCTGAAAGGGCGCTGTGATAGCGGGTATCACCGATTGTAAATATCGGCTTGGTAATATCCTCTCTCACCAGAGGGGTGAACGAGCCCTTTACCTCAAGCCAAACCGTGACAGCTAAAACAATAATCAGGGAGATAAGATACTTCGCAAGCTTCATAAGGAATAGGGTCTCTTAATGAGTTTTGGCCGACCTCCCGTGTCTACGAAACAGAGTGCCGCTGAGCCGGTGCTGGCACAACCTGAAGAGACCCTCATTGTTGCAGGCGACGGGTCACACCAAAATAGGCCTTATAGGGCAGGACTCTGAGCGTCCCCATAATCATGCCAAACACTTTTGGAAATCGAATTTCAAAACGCTTGCCATTCAAACCGTGCACAATAGCATCCACTGCCGACTCAACATCCATTAAAAAAGGCATTTTAAACGTGTTTTTATCCGTCAGGGGAGTTTTTACAAACCCCGGGTTGATCAGTTTAATATCCACACCCTGAGGTTTCAGGTCAGTGTACAACGACTCGGCCATATTGATCAGTGCCGCCTTGCTGGCACCATAAGCCGCGGCAGCAGGTAAACCACGATACCCGGCCAGTGATGCGTTGATAGCAAGGGTTCCTGACTGCCGATTCACCATCATCGGGATTAATGCGTCCAGACAATGGCAAACGCCCATCACATTTAATTCGAAGTGTTGACGCATATGGTTGGATCTGAAGTCCACGCCTGCCGTCTTGATGAATGTACCTGCATTCAATATGGCAATATCTACCTGACCAAAGCGGGTCGTAATCACCTCAGCCGCCCGCATTACTTCATCATGACGGGTCACGTCAGCGGGCAAAGGGATGATAATACCGTCCAGATCAAGCGCTTCATTCTGCAGCCGATCCAGATTGCCGAAACTACGGGCCGTCGCTATAACAGTACCACCTTGTCGGGCCATCGTTAACGCCAGCTGGCGACCGATTCCCTGACTGGCACCGGTAATCCAGATCACCTTGTTTTTCAGAGACCGGCGTTTTTTCATTGTGCGTCCTCTGAAGGGCTGGAAGATTCTGCATCCGGAATCTGCAGCTTTTCCAATGATGATGCGCTGATCAGCGAACAGTCTTTACTGAAATAAAAGTTGAGAGTGCCCAGGGTGAATCCCCATTTGCTGACATCAGCAATATTGAGAATCTGGCCATTTTCCTGCAGGAACAGCCAGTCATCAAACTTAACCCGCCAGTTAATACCCTTGATGGGTAAATTCATTTCATAGGTCCAGTTAAAGGTATTGCCCTGACTTCTTCCTGTGGCCAGGCCGATCAAATCACTCGCCCGGCCTTCATAATGTCTGTCAGCCAGTATTTTTATTTTCCACAGCCGGTTGGATGTCGAGCCATCTTCATAAATAAAGTCTTCATCCAGTATTAATTCATCGCCTTCTGTCCAACCTTTCATAATGACTTCAAAGTGGTTCCGAATGTTCCCGAAACGATCGACAAACTCACCCCTGGCATAGGTCATGCCCTGAAAATACTGCTCAATGGTCAGAACGGGTTGATCCTGCGTGTATCGTTTCTGAAGTGCTTCCCGCATAAATAAGACCTCCCTGCCTGCTTCATGAATCCGGCTTACTGATCCGATAAAGTCTCACGTCAATGCTGTCCTGCTTGAAGCCGGCTTCACAATAAGCCAGGTAGAACAACCACATACGTTTAAAATGTTCGTCAAAGCCCAGAGTCATAATCTCCGGCCAGCGTTGTCTGAATGACTCAGCCCAGATTGATAGTGTTTTAGCGTAGTCACGGCCAAAGGCATAAGTATTCTCAATAGCCAGACCTGCCTGATGACATTGATCACGGATTACCTGATCCGTCGGCAGCATACCTCCAGGGAAGATATAACGCTGAATAAAGTCGGCTTCTGCCCGATAATCTCTGAAGCGCTCTTCATCAATGGTAATCACCTGAATCACCGCCACTCCGCCAGGCTTGAGAGCATCACATACTTTCTGGAAATAGATGGGCCAGTGTTTCTCTCCCACCGCCTCTAACATTTCTATGGAGACAATGCGGTCATGCTGTCCCTTAATATCCCGGTAATCCTTCAAGTAAAAGTTGAAACCAGCTTCCTGCTGAACTGAATCACGGGCAAAGTGCAACTGTTCTGCGGACAAAGTCACCCCAGAGTAATTTTGTCCCCCCTGTTGCTGTAATGACCGGGCAAAGCCTCCCCAGCCACAACCAATTTCCAGAACGGAATGCTCTGGCATTATATCCAACCAGCTCAGCACCTTATTATATTTATTGGCCTGAGCCTGCTCGAGCGTTTCATCGTTGTTGCTGAATATAGCGCTGGAATAAGTCATGGAGTGATCCAGCCACAACTGATAAAAGTCATTGCCCAGATCATAATGAGCGGCAATGTTTCGACGACTTCCTGAACGACTGTTGTTGTTTAAAAGATGACTGGCTCGATTCAGTTTCCGAGACAGCCAGTTTGTGGAAAACTGTTTGTCTATTTGCTTTTCATTGAACATTCCCCAGTCCAGCAGAGCTTGCAGGTCTGGTGTATCCCAGTCCCCTTTCATGTAAGACTCTGCCAGCCCGATAACGCCCCGGTTGGCTGCCAGGAGCATACTAAAAGGACGATAAATCCTGATTCTGGCAATCGGTACGTCCCTAAGAGGCGCACCCACTTTTAACAGACTGTCTTTTTGCTGTAACTCAATACGACTCAGCGAAGCCTTTTCCAGCCTTTTCACCAGCCACGTAAGGGCTTTGGAAGGTGCTTTGTTGAGAAAGAGTTCTCTTTCGTCATGGGCATTTGACGCACTCTGTCGGGGAGACAATCCATTCTGCGACAGGGTTTTTCCTGAAATGTCCAACATTTATACCCCCTGTTTCTGGTACTTTTTTTGTTCGTTCATGCTTGTCTGTTTCCCTGTGCGTTTCAGGTTGCTATGCCAACGGTTTGTGATGCCAGGACTCCAACTGAAGAAGCGATCTTTCGGTACATGGCGAATCACCCGAATCCCTTTAATGAACAGCCGAAAAGCTTCCCAATGAATGGCCAGAGTCACTTTGAAAGCCTGCAATGGCAGAACAAACAACTGCCTGAGGATGTTCAGATCACTAAGCACCTGTCGTTCGCCTTTAAGTACTGCTGCAAATATCCGGCCATTAGTATTGTGCAGATGAATACTCAGTTTCAGGATTTGATCGGGTAACTGTGCCTTAAAATGGTATTCACAATCGGTTTCAAAAAAGGGAGAAACATGAAGTTGCTTTTTGGCGGACTGGTGAAAGCTGACTTTATTGCTCTCACTCTTTTCTATCGGGATAACGTAACTGTGTCGTTCCCCAAAGGTGTTGGTCACTTCATAAATAAGGGCAGACAGTTTCTCCTCTGAGTCCAGACAGTAGTAGACCGTCAGGGGATTAAAGATGTAGCCAAGAACCCTGGGGTAACAGAGCATGAAGATTCGCTCAGGTATCGCTATGTCATGCGCCAACAGAAGCCCGGTTACCTGAGTTTTGAGACAGCTTCCGGAACCGTCACCAAAGTCCTTTGGATGCAAGGAGAACACATTAAATCGCTCCACCGAAAACAGCTTCAGCTGACCATCAAGGTGGTCCAGCTCATCCAGATCAATGAACCAGGAGGCAACCCGGTATGAGAAGCGATGCTTCCGGGGCCGAATACGGTTGTGCATTAACTGTCCCCAATAGACCGCTGACTTCATGACCGCCTCCTGATGCTGACACTACTCTCTGTAGCAAGAGTGAACGGCCTTTTGCCGATACCATGTTCGGGCCAGATCAGTCTGTCATTCTGGTTTTCAACAGACCAGGGTCTTCGTTTTCCACCCAGTGCTTCTGCAACAGCCAAACCAGATTGAAGACCGTCCTCATGAAAGCCATAACCAAACCAGGCACCACAGAACCATGTGCGATTGCGGCCCTGTAACTCCCACAACCTTGATTGTGCCTCCAGGGCATTTCTATCAAACACGGGGTGGTCGTAGAGGTAGCAACCATGAATAGACTCCGGCTCTATAGCAGGGTTCAGAGTGACAAATAGAGGGAGGCCTTCCAGATGCTGAAGACGATTCATCCAGTATGTGACCGAAGGTCCTTCATTGGTTTGGGTACCAAAATAGTTCCAACTCGCCCAGGCTCTTTTTCTGGTAGGCATCAGTCGTTCATCACTGTGCAAAATAGCCCGGTTTCGCTGGAAACTGAACGATCCCAGCAGCAGTTGTTCCAACTCACTGGGTTCGCTCAACATGGACAGAGAAGTATCTGCATGACAGGCCATGACGACATGATCAAACTCATGTATATCGCCCTGCAAATCTGTGACGGTAACCCTGTCAATATGGCGTCTGACCTTTCGAACACAGCGATTCTTAATGGCCAGTCCATCCATGTCATCCAAAATGCGGCGAACATATTCTCTGCTACCGCCACTGACTGTTTGCCATTGAGGACGGTTTGTCAGCTGGAGTAAGCCATGATTCTGGCAAAACCGCATAAAAGCCAGGGCTGGATAATCCAGCATACGGTCAGAAGGCGTTGACCAGATAGCTGCCCCCATAGGGACCAAATGATCATCAATAAAACGTTGGCTGTAGCCGCGGCCCGTGAGCAGTTCGCGGAGAGTGACCGATGGATTCAGCTGATTCATCAACTCCGTACTGGACTGATAAAACCTGAAAATATCCACCAACATTCTAAGAAAACCGGGCTTTACGGCGTTTAACCTCTGGGCAAACAGACCATTCAGGTCTGTTCCGGAATATTCAGTCTGCCCTTGATTCATGGAAACCGCAAAAGACATGTCCGTGTTGATAACGGGTACGTCCAAATGGTCAAAAAAAGCCGTTAGATTAGGGTAAGTTTTATTGTTAAAGACGATAAAACCTGTATCCACTGGTACAGACTGATCACCATCCTGAACCATCACGGTATTACTGTGACCTCCAAAACGATCATCTTTTTCGAACAGGGTGACACTGTGCTGTTTAGACAGCAGCCAGGCGCTGGACAGCCCGCTGATGCCTGATCCAATTACAGCAATGCTGAGTCCTTTAGCTGTCATAGGGCGGCCTGTAAACAAAATTTTCAATCATTTCTACGCCTTAGTGGTTTATTTGGATCACTACCTTTAGATGCTTCGCGTTCATGTGATCCAAAACACACTCATCGACGTAGACAGAGACAAATGAGCCGGACACACGATATTCTGATGATAAGTCCATCTTTGAACAGAAGCACAATGGATTCAGAAAACAGTCACTCTGACACGCCAGACAAGCTCAAGCAGTCATTAGTTGATCTGGGCCGTTACCGGGACAAACAGACGTTTGCGATCCTCTACGACTTTTTTGCCCCCAGATTAAAAAGACACTTGATGACCAAAGGCGCTCACGGAGAAATGGCTGAAGAGCTGGTTCAGGAAACTATGCTCTCTGTCTGGCGACATTGCAAAAGTTACGACCCCCGTAAATCTACGGCGTCCACCTGGATATTCAGGATAGCGCGTAACCTCTGGATTGATCGACTAAGAAAGGAAAAAGCGGACTTGATGACACCGTTGGATAATTATCCGGAAAGCCATTTTGAACCGGCCATGGCAGAGTTTGATTCAGAAAAAATCAAATCGGCCCTCAAGAGCCTGCCTCAACAACAGGCTCAGCTGGTATACAAGGTGTACTACGAAGGAAAAAGCCACCGTGAAATTTCTGAAGACATGGACATGCCACTGGGCAGTGTAAAGTCAGGCTTGAGGCTGGCTTTCAACAAACTTCGTAGTCAGGCGGGAGAATTAAAATGACTACACATCATCCTGACCTCAGCACCCTGATGAGTTACTCCGCAGGTAGCCTGCCCGATGCCATTGCTACTGTGGTTGCTGCTCATCTGAGTGTTTGCAGCCATTGCCGACAACAGGTTCAGGAAGCTGAACAGGTCGGTATCAGTTTGCTGGAAGAGTTGGTACCAGCGACAATGTCTGATCATGCAAAAGACGACATTCTTGCTCTACTTGATGAGACAGAGCAGGTACCCATCATCAGCAGGGAAGAACAATATGTACCAAACGATGCTGATATACCGGCGCCTTTCAGACCCTTACTCGGATATTATCTTGACGAGCTGCACTGGCGGTATATGGCTCCGGGACTAAAGCAATTCGTCCTGCCAGCGTCCGGTAGTAACCTGAGATTATTAAAGATCGCTCCGGGTACCTGCATGCCTTCCCATGGGCATACCGGCTCTGAGCTCACTATGGTACTGAGGGGTTCCTATTCCGATGAGCTGGGTCGATTTTGCGCTGGGGATGTCGCTGATTTGGACCCGGACGTCCAGCATCAGCCAGTAGCAGACACCGGCGAACACTGCATTTGTCTGATTGCCACAGATGCACCTTTACGATTCAATGGTCTCGTTCCCAGGCTTCTGCAACCTTTCTTTCAGCTTTGAGTGATGCGCACTAGCTCAAGGGTGCCCTGGTTATCCACAACCTTGATGCATTTTTGTCAGGTAAATCTATACGACAGCCTTTAAACATTTGCAGAATTAACTGGTTATTTTTTGAGCAGTTAATGAAAAACCCCTATTTAATGGGGGTTCCATATGTATCCAAAAACAAGTCACAAGGTTATCCACAATATCTGTGGATAGTGAAATATAACTGTCATTATCGTGCTGAAATGACGTGATATTCCAGCAATCCCCGATGTTGCATCCAGCGGATAAACCAGACCAGTAACCTCAAACGAATCCAGACTTTTGGACGGGTAACAGGCGACAATTGTCGATAGTGTTGTGAGAACCAGAAGCAGAAGCCAGAAAGTACATCCTGACTGATGTCTGCACACTCAACTTTTTCAAAGCCTGCTTCTTTCAGATGGGATTCATACTTTTGCCGAACCATCAAGCCTGCCGCAGAGATACCACAGGGTCTTGCCAGCAGGTTGACCATTCTCCGTTCCATACGATCCTTGAAAGGACGGCTGAGTACCATATCGGTTAAGGTAAGGCTGCCTCCTTCCTTAATCACTTTTCTGGCGTTGTTGAAAAAGCGTGCTTTATTATCAAACTGGTAAGCGCAATCAAGCGCCAGCGGTTTGTCAAAAGAGTCTGCCTCCAGCTTGGCCAGCTCCAGCTCATGGCCTCTTACCAGCTTTAGCTGATCATAGTGATCACACTGATCCTGAGCGCCTGCCAGCAGCTGTTCCGTTTCGGCCAATGCGGTGAGTGACTCAACCTGATAATAATCAAGCCAGACCAGAAGTTGATCGTAACTGGAAAAACCAACATCCAGTACTTTGTCCTGATTGGAGAGACAGGCTTTATCGGCAAGAAGACCGGCCAGCTCGGAGCAGGCGTGACCATAATCGGAAGTTTCGCGCCAATAACCGATTAACCTCCAGCCTGAAGAGGTAGATACCCCACTGTTAAGAAGCCACTGATCAGCCAGCATGCCCCGCTCTCCGTTAGAAGGCGGCCACCAGATACTGATGATAAGACTGATCAATTGGGATAGCAGTCCCGACATGACCAGCCAGGTTAACAGGATGCCGGATAGAAATGCGAAAATGGTCATAAGATATAAATCACTGATTCCTTTGGATAAGCCTGTATGTGCGTGCAGTGCTCGTGCGGCTACCTGATATTAGAGGGATACTTCTTCTATTACTAGCAGCCTTAAGTCCGACAGGCTGCTAGTGACACCCTTTAAACTCAGGGGCAGCAGTCGTTTGCTGGCGAGCAGTAATAAGTATCAACCATAACAAGCATGGAGCACCTCTAATAACTAAAAAGGTGCGTTTGTGTGATAATTGGCGGTTTACCTATTCAATGATCCAAAGGGTGTGTCTGGTCGGCAGATCGCCAAGGGAGAAAACACAGTTATGCTGATAACGTCTAACGTGACCATGCAATTCGGGGATAAACCCCTGTTTGAAGACATCTCCGTCAAGTTTGGTGATGGCAACCGCTACGGTCTGATCGGTGCCAATGGTTGTGGTAAGTCCACCCTGATGAAAATCATCAGTGGCGAACTGGAGCCCTCTGCCGGTAATGTCAGCTATGATCCCAACGAGCGCATTGCCAAGCTAAATCAGGATCAGTTTGCCTATGAAGAAAACACGGTCATTGATACCGTAATTATGGGGCATTCTGAACTCTGGAAGGTTAAGGAAGAGCGTGACCGCATTTACGCCAAGGGAGACATGACGGAAGAAGAAGGTATGCGTGTTGCAGACCTGGAAGTTCTGTTTGGTGAAATGGACGGTTATTCCGCTGAAGCCCGCGCCGGTGAACTGCTGCTGGGTCTGGATATTCCACTGGAACAACACTACGGCCCAATGAGTGCTGTTGCCCCGGGCTGGAAGCTGCGTGTTCTGTTGGCGCAGGTATTGTTTGCCGATCCCGACATCATGCTGCTGGACGAACCCACCAACAACCTGGACATTAATGCGATCCGCTGGCTGGAAGGGATACTCAAGCAGCGCGACTGTACCATGATCATCATTTCCCACGACCGTCACTTCCTGAACAGTGTTTGCACTCACATGGCCGATCTGGACTATGGCGAGCTGCGAATGTTCCCCGGTAATTACGACGAGTACATGATAGCGGCTACCCAGGCTCGTGAGCGAATGCAGGCTGATAATGCCAGGAAGAAAGCCCAGATTGCCGAGCTTCAGAGCTTTGTCAGTCGCTTTTCTGCCAATGCGTCCAAAGCCAGACAGGCGACCTCGAGGGCCAAGCTGATCGACAAGATCAAGCTAGAAGAGGTTAAACCTTCCAGCCGACAGAATCCGTTCATCCGTTTTGAACAGGAAAAGAAACTGTTCCGTAATGCGCTGGTGATGGAAAAAATGTCTCAGGGCTATGAGGACAAGCCGCTGTTCAATGACGTTAACCTGATGGTTGAAGTGGGTGAGCGCATCGCCATCATTGGCCAGAACGGTATTGGCAAGTCCACACTGCTGCACACTCTGGCCGGCAAGATGGCACCCAAGGGCGGTACTATCCAGTGGTCCGAGAATGCTGACATCGGTTACTACGCCCAGAATCATAGCGACGAGTTTGATAAGGACATGAACCTGTTCGACTGGATGGGGCAATGGATGAACGAAGGCGACGATGAGCAGGTGATCCGTGGTGTACTGGGTCGTATGCTGTTCTCTCAGAGCGACATCAAAAAGTCAGTCCGTGTTATTTCCGGTGGTGAGCAGGGCCGTATGTTGTTCGGTAAACTGATTCAGCAAAAGCCCAATGTATTACTGATGGATGAACCTACCAACCACATGGACATGGAATCCATTGAATCCCTTAACCTGGCGTTGGAAAACTACCCGGGCACACTGATCTTTGTCAGCCATGACCGTCAGTTTGTATCGTCTCTGGCGACCCGCATCATTGAAATCACGGAAGATGGTGTCGTCGATTTCCACGGAACTTACGACGATTACCTACGCAAACAGGGTGTTGTTGAAGAGTAATTTTGTTGAAGAGCAAATAGCTAATGGGGCAGAGATTTCTCCGCCCTGTTCGAGACTCAACGGTTTATTCGATACCGAGTAATTCCACATCAAAGATCAGTACAGAGTTGCCGGGGATTTTACCGGCACCACCGCTACCGTAAGCCAGATTGGCAGGAATAAACAGTCGAAACTTGTCGCCTACCGACATCAGCTGCAGACCTTCGGTCCAGCCGGGAATCACCTGATTCAGTCCAAAGGAAATCGGATTTCCACGGTCTACAGAACTGTCAAACACCTGACCATTAATCAGCGTACCGTGATAGTGCACTCTTACTTTGCTGGTGGCCGCAGGGTGATCTGAATGTTCACCCTTTTCCAGAACCTTATACTGCAATCCGGACTCTGTGGTCATTACGTCTTCTTCATTCTGGTTCTTTTCCAGAAAAGCCTGACCCTGAACCAGGGCTTCCTGAGCCTGTTGCTTTTTCTGATCAATGCGGCGTTTGCCAAAGAACAACACGACAGCGATAAAAATAATAAAGATAACAGTAGACACAAAGATCACCCGGACTGTGGATAAGTCGATGAAAAATACCCTATCCTGACCGACAACTCAAAAATCTAAGCCCATAAACCTTTCCATTATTGATGCTTTTTCTGGTCTTTCTCCTCTTCCTTGACAGTTTCTGCGGGCTCTGGCTTCGGATTAACCAGCTTTTCCTCTCTGGGCCATTGTCCACTCTGCTTGCGGGTACCCATAAACAGAACGGCAACCATACCCACCAGAATCAGCCCCATCTGTACCATAAAGATCAGCATGATCAGTGGCAGCATCACTATAAACAGGCCCGTTAGAATGACGGTGCCCAGAATCGCTTTAAACGGGCTGATGGCAGCGCCATCCCGCTGCTCAAAGAAAGCAGCCTTAACTTGATTGAAACCATTTTTTAATTGCTTGAGCCATTTTTCCATGATTTACCTCGATAAGAGAGGGGGATTAGTCATGGCTCCAATATAGAGGGCTGTGGATAAACAGATTGTGTTCAGTGGATTAAAGTTTGTTAATGGAAAATGGTTGTGCTGATAGGCGACGCTGTTCGATGCCACTGGCCGGTCAAGGACTGCTTTGACGAAGACTAAGGGAGCTAGTAGTCCCTTTCTACATCACCTCTGCTCCATTTATAAACACTAACGCCAATTACGGGTGAATATACACATGCTGATATGCCTCCATGGATTAAAGCACCTCTCAACGCCCTAACGTGGGGTGATCCAGAGTAAATACAATATCCTGTAACAGCGCCTATACATGCATGTGGAGTCACCCAAAAAACAACAAGTCCCGTACTGAATAATGCCACCACAGTCTTCATCAGGCTTTCCCCATCGTATAAACCCCACAGTATGGGTTCTCGACTGTAGTCGATATGATCATAGCTGCCATTATGATTGCCGACATTGGAGTAAACAGTGTTTGAGAAAACACTCATATATCCAAGCATCATTACAAACAGGTAATTCTTCATGTTCTCAGACCAATTCGCTGCTGCTGCATGGATGCAGGAACCAGAGTAACGCAGGAGCAGTTGCCGCATAGGGCAGTCTAGCAGCCTGTCGGACTTAAGGCTGTCCTACTGCGGTTGGGGATTTTCAGCAAGCCAATGGAAGTGTGCTTCAATGCTTTTCAAATAAAGGTTTCGCTGATTTTTGCCCCACGTTCGTAACGTGTAGCTGCCGATATTTTGTAGATCGTCCCGGGCCCGTGGGGTGACTCTGACTTTTCTGTTGATCTTTTGCGTCATCAGGACTCAGCGTCCAGGTCGTTGATGAGTGAGTCCATTCCGTTAAAACCTTTGTTTTTGAGGTATTTAACAGGAGGTCTGGGGCAAAAAGTCCTGGACAGAAAAGCGCTCTTATTTTCTTGATCTATCCTTCCTCTTTGTAAATCAGGATGCAAGGTAAGTATTATTCAATATCCACTTCTTACGGCACCGCTGTGGTTGCTACTGTTGCTGTCTGTTATCTGTCAGG
>NZ_JAHHPN010000355.1:0-2040 GCF_024606325.1 Endozoicomonas sp. ONNA1 | reverse complement strand
GGATACCTTTAGAAGCGGTTGTTGCTGTCGGTTGGCTTTTAAAAAGCTTTTGGAACCCCGGTTCACTGGCGTTTAACCCGATTGAACTCCAGAAGACGAGTCAGGATCTCCTGCAAGCGGCCATCACTATGGCGCTTGGCTCCGGAGGAGACCAACAACAGGGGCAGCCATCAGAATCATCCGGGCAGGAAGCCTCCGAAGCCCTCCCCGAATCTATAGGCTTTTTCACTCGCTTTCTGGATTCTGACTCTGGCGGGAATAACGGAGGCCCTGAACAGCATCAACATACTTTGGGTTTAAATTGTTTCGTCCATCCTTGTTATGGTGTTTGTCAATTCCGACCATCGGGAGCAGCACCCGGAGAAAGCTCATGCCCCCATTTGTATCATGGATACTGCTATAGCTGCTCAAGTCGTTATGATTTTGTAAACGCTGCATGTTCCCAACAAGAGTCACTTTTAGAAATATTGGATGATTTTGCTGACATTCAACACCCATTCGATCCCGGACAACTATTGGATCCAGAGGCGTATGACATTGATAGCAATCCAACCCATTACTTTAATTTTTTAGACTTAACGAATGCAGGAGCACCCTGTACCACTGACACAACCAGGCCTCTCAATCATGAAGTGGTAATACCCTCAAGTTTGGCTGTCTCCGCTGATGAAACCACAGAATTATCCCAGTTGAGTCAGAGCCAAACTGATCTTTTCCAGACAGATACAGTAAAAGCCCTGTCGAGTCACAACATTGGATACCACTGCGAAAAGGTAACCTGTAATGTGATCGTGGTCGGGCAGGATGGTAAGCAACAGCCGTGCAGGAAGGTCTTCAAGAATGCTCAATCTCTGGCAACTCACAAAAACGCATACCACTCTGGACAAAAAACCTGTGTCTGGACAGTGATTGGAAAAGATGGTCAGCAAAGGCCATGTGGAATGGTCTGCAAGAATGCCCATGCCCTGTCGAATCACAAAAACGGGTACCATTCTGAACAACAAACCTGTGACATAACCGTGGTCGGAGAGGATGGTCAGCGACGGCCATGCGGAACGATCTGCAAGAATGCTCCCGCTCTGAGGAGTCACAAAAAAAGAATCCACTCTGGGCAACAAATTTGTCAACTGATCATGGTCGGCGAGGATGGCCAGCAGCGGCCATGCGGGAACCTCTGCAAGAGTGCTAAAGCCCTGGCGGATCACAAAGGCAAATTTCACAGAGAGCAACTAACCTGTAACCTGACAATAGTCGGGAAGGATGGTCAGTCGCAGTCATGCGGGAAAGTCTTCAAGAATGATCTGGCTCTGTTATCCCACAAAGGCAAACTTCACACTGGGCAAAAAACCTGTGACGTTAACGTGGTCCGGGAGGACGGCCAGTCGCAGCCATGCGGGAGGGTCTGCGAGAATGCTCGCGACCTGTCGAATCACAAAAGAATCGTTCACACCGGGGGACAAACCTGTAACCTCTCAGTAGTCGGGAAGGATGGCCAGTCGCGGCCATGCGGGAAAGTCTTCAAGAATGATCAATCTCTTTCAACTCACAGAAGTGTATGTCACACCGGGCAGAGAACCTGTGATGTGGTCAGGGAGGATGGCAAGAATCAGCCATGCGGGAAGGTCTGTCGTAATGCTCGTGCCCTGTCGAATCATAAAAGAATCGCCCACACCAGAGAACAAGTCTGTGACATGGTATTGGTCGGGGAGGATGGTCAGGAGCGACCATGCTGGAAGATCTGCAAGAATGCTCAAGCTCTGGCGGATCACAAAAGAAGACATCGAAAACGTATGGCTGTTCTTGTGGCTCAGGGTAATGAACTCCGCCCTAAAGAGGGTAAAGTGAAAAAGGGTAAAGTGAAATAAGTGTGGTTACCGGGGGCTCCAGACAACAGGATCCTAATAATACCAGTAGGCTGCAAGTCCCGGTCGAAAAAAGTGAACCCTCTCTGTAAATCAGGATGCAAGGCAAGCATTATTCAATACCCACTTCTTACGGCACCGCTGTGGTTGCTACTGTTGCTGTCTGTTATCTGTCAGG
>NZ_JAHHPN010000354.1:0-1018 GCF_024606325.1 Endozoicomonas sp. ONNA1 | reverse complement strand
GTTCATCAGTTAGTATTAAAAAATATTGATGATACTAATGCGGGTTGCTACCGACACGAAAATGTAATTATTGCGGGTGCTCAACACATACCGCCTGAGCATCTGCACGTGCAGCCATTGATGACAGAACTGATCGATTGCTATCAAAATCAGGCATGTCACCCTGTGGAGAGGGCAGCGAGACTGCATGTTGATTTTGTAGGAATTCATCCTTTTGTCGATGGGAATGGTCGGACAGCTCGCCTGCTTATGAACTTCGACTTATTGAGCAGTGGTTACTTACCCGTCATTATTGAGGCGGAGAATCGTCTTGTCTATTATGAGGCTTTGGATAAAGCCCATACAGGTAAGTGCTATCAAGATTACATAACAATGGTTGTTGAAGCAGAAGAGCAAGCCTTAAAGCGTTATCTCAGTATTGTTCGTTAAATTTATCAAAACCGAAGCTGTCGGGCATAATGATAGGGAGAACTATTTTGACGCAGAGGTGTGATCTTCTCCGGGAATGTTGTTATGCCTTCTTACCCCTTAGTTAGAATTAGCTTCAATGAATTTATATTTTTACGGTCTAAATAGATATATAAATTCAGGGGCTGATATTTTATGAATTCAAGTATCAATCAAATAGCTCAAATTCAAAGAGCTGAATCAGGAGTGTTTTTTTCAATAACCGAAAAAGAAGTAGGCGTTTCTGCTTCCTGTCCTTCAGACTTAAATAGCTTATTTAATGAAAAGCTGCATGATGGAAAGTTATTGGCAAAAATGCTTGTCAATTCTATAGACGATGAAGGCTTTTCGAGATTAGATCGGGAGCTTGTTCAGCTTACTTCCCGTGATAAAGTTGTGAGGTGTGCTGCAACCTCACTTTTGGCCCCCTGCCCAAAGCAGAAGCTATATCGAAATATTGGCTTTCTCGTTGATGCAGAGAAAACGAAAATTCATGTCATCGCCGACAGTGATGTCGGTTCAATGCCTGTTGATAGTCAAGGTTATTGGTTGTTATGGGATAAAACAAAAC
>NZ_JAHHPN010000353.1:0-1644 GCF_024606325.1 Endozoicomonas sp. ONNA1 | reverse complement strand
ATCGCGCTTTATGGTCTGTGCTTTTCAGTCTGATGTTGGTGGCTTCCTGTTGGGGGAGTGTTGAGTCACCCGAACAGAAGGCTCTCAGAAATGCCCGGAACAATCTGAACAGACTTTATTTTGATTACGTCTTTGCAGAAGAAAATGAGAGGTTGCTAAAAGCCCTCATGGTTTCAGTTCGGCGAATCCATGAC
This sequence comes from Endozoicomonas sp. ONNA1, assembly GCF_024606325.1. NCBI lineage: Bacteria > Pseudomonadati > Pseudomonadota > Gammaproteobacteria > Oceanospirillales > Endozoicomonadaceae > Endozoicomonas > Endozoicomonas sp. ONNA1. The sequence goes on along the minus strand of NZ_JAHHPN010000353.1, from coordinate 1,450 downwards.
CGCTATGAGCAGGACTGGTGGCCGACAGTTCACTTTGCTCCAGACAATGAGGCAGAAGTGCGACAGCAGTTTCTTACCAGGCTTGTCCAGCAGGCTACCCGCCATACTATTACCAAAGTCACCGGTGACAATGATACGGATGACAGTTACCCGGACCGCCCCATGTTTCACCTCCTGCAGGCATTCAGCCGTGCTCCGGTCATGGAGGAATCCCGGGATGTTCTTGACTGGTACCGAACCCATCCGGTGCTGCTTCAGGGGGTCATAGCTGAAGACCGAATGGACTCCATGGAGGAGCTGATTGAGGAGGCTGTGCAGAACAGTTTCAGAGAGTTTCCGTCCAACCCGCTATCCCGGGAACAGTTAGCCCGGCAGCTCGGCTTTATTCTGGTAGAAATGCAGGAGCTTTTTCTCCGTGGCAAGGCGCTTCGTTCTCTTGGCTTCAAGGTGGACAAACAAAAGCAGAACCCGGAGATTGCCAGAGATCCTGCATTTATTCATTATCTTTCCTTTTTGACTGAGCTGTTTAACAGCCATTCCACCCTTTGGCACAAAGAGAGCCAACGTCGTCGTCATCAGGAAGACCTCTCCGCCCTTTTTATGGAAGCCGATAGTAAAGATTATGGTATTGAGTGGTACCGGCAGGTTCGCAGGATCCTGAAGGGTGACAAAGCGGTGCCTGTGACTCCGTCAACACCCGCTCAGCAACCGAACAAGCCTGAATACCGGGAAGAAGTAGTCGTATTGGCATTCTTTACTGCAGCAATGCTTGCGGCAGGTGGCATTTCGGGAGTCGTAGCCATCTGCAGGTTTTGTAAGGGCCTTATTGATTATGCCCGTCATTCCCAGAGTGCGAGCATGGCGGAGCATGCTGAGCAGGAGAGGGAGTTACAAAAAAAGTTAGGCAAAGCGCTCAACAAACCCGGGCGGAAAGATCCGAAAGCCAGGGACTGGAAACCCGGCAAAGAGGACTGGGAGGAGGTCAGGGACATTATGGAAGGCTACGATAGCGATACTGTGAACAGTGTACTGGTCGGTGCCGGGGCTATTGACCGCCCGCTATCTAACATGGATATGAATCTGCTCTATTCGCAGTTATCATTGACCGGTCTCTACGTTTACTTGAGGCAAGCAGAGTTTATCCAGACAGAAGAAGATAAAGAACGCCAAAAAATGGCGCAAGAAAGATTCGAAAAAATGGAGCAGGAAGAAGAGGCCAAGAGAGACAGAACCGCGACCTTTGCCGAAACCACTGAACTTCAGCAAGAGCACTCCACTTCCTACATTCACAGAAGCAGTGGTTTTTCCACTTGGGACACATCTTCCACTGAAACGGTCAGGCAGCGGGAGGCGACCCGGGACTGAATATGAGCGGTTCACCGGTCAACAATTTCCGCAATTAAAGAGCCTGCCCCTTGTCAATTTGCAGACTTTCCTTATCATGGTTGCT
>NZ_JAHHPN010000027.1:0-8585 GCF_024606325.1 Endozoicomonas sp. ONNA1 | reverse complement strand
AAAAAAAAGCCGAACAAAACGGCAAGAAAAGTGAACGAAGCAGTCACTCTGACGGCAGGAAAAGTGTTGACGATAACGAGCCACCACCGGACAGAAATCATCCAGTCACACCAGCAGACAGCGTCTCCTCGGCATCTTTGCTTGAACATCTATCTTATTTCTACAAAAAGTCCTGGCTTCGGCCTGAAAGAATGAGCCATATATCGGAATTTCTTTCAGAACAGCTGGATATCAAATCCAGGGAGCAATTTGAAACGTTTTACGGTCAATGCCAACTGCCCGATGATGAAGGTGAAACACTATACAACCAGATGCTTCGGGGTTTTGATCCGAAAAACTCTCAACACATGGTGCTGGCATCAAAAGCTCTGGAAAATTCTATAGAAGTCATTGTTCCTGATGCTCAAGGAGATCACTGCCATAGCTACCATGTTCGTACGCCTCAACAGCCTCTGAACAGTCTCGAAGATGCCTATGTCTTCCTGTTTTACGGGCATCACGCTGTAAAACTGTCTCATCACAGTGACAACTTCCTTTGGTCCACTCACTTCCTGACCAGCTCCCACTTAAATAAACAGGAAAGTGACTGGCTGAGAGACAGTCGATCTGAAAATGCTTTATGGGAACTGTTTCCACAGTGGCAAAAAGACATTTTGTTATACCGGGAAAATCTTCAATACAACGCCATAAATTCTGCCAGCGAAGAGCTACTGAAAAAGGCGTCCATAAAATCTGCCAGCGAAGGACTAAAACAGGCGTTTACTGCACCCGATAAATTCATGCAGGGGGAACAAGGACAAAACCTATTCAGTTTTTACAATACATTACGTCTTGCTTGTCACCCATTCGACGATAAAGAGAATCCTGATGGCACATTTTACATTAGTAAAAACGTTCTTGGAGCAGTGATTTTTTTCTGGCAAGACTCTGCCAGTAAATATATCCCCTTTATAGCTCCGGATCTCTCCATATCTTCAATAAACGACAAGATACAATCTATGGATGATCATTTAAAAAATTATTCCGAGGGCTCATTTTTAGTAAAAAAACAGGACATCCGCTATGTGATTCCTGCACTTGTGGTGCTTGCACCTGTTTTTAGAAAAACCTATACAGAAGCAGAGAGAGTTATATCTGGTACTGAAGATGCTCTTGTCTATGGTGGATTAGCCAGATGGCAACATCTTTCGTCTTCAGTTAAACCCACTGAACTTGGCAAGGTTCCTGTTACCAATGATATTGACCTGGCAGTTGAGGATATTACAAGTCTGGAAACCATATCAGCCTCGTTAGAGGAAAAGCTGAGAGACGCCCTGCCCGGCACCACCGTCAGACGCAACAACATTCACACCATAGTTTTAGCCAACCCAAAAGAATTACAGCGCAGAGGGCTACTGCACACCTTAAAGATCAATTGCTTTCCCGATACAAACAAAGGAAAAACAATGGGGTTCGCCCGTTGTAAGACAAAAAAATGGCGAATTTTGTCTATCGATATTTCTGCCGGTCCTGAAGGGTATTTCGATTTCATGCGTGTAGAACCTTTTGCCATAGGTTCCAAACTGCTTATGACAAACTTGCCTGCTCTGGTTGAAAAACTGCTGCAGGACATGCAACTTGATCAAACCAACCCAAGGATTGATTCAACACGACGGGTGCAAAATGCTCAAAATGTGTTAAAAATCTTGCTGGCGAGTGACACTGAGCAACAGGTTCAGGCCATTATTCAGCAGTCAGTCCTCAGCAGTTTTTCAGAATCATCCAGATTACCGGAATTTCTGCATCCATATATCAAGCCCCTGCCTGACAGTGAACAGGAAAGCAGTGTTAAGGCGAAAAATCCTGTGGGTGAGCAAAAAGGTATCGACCAACATGATAGAGCAGTTTCTACCGCTACTTACATTGAAGGTAAAGAGGCGATAACAGATGACTCAGATTTAGATTCCCATAAGAATAAACAGAAACGGATAAAAACGGTCAAGCCAGAAATAAGCGACATTGCAACTGCGCCAGTAAAGGTTGATATCAAATTAGAAGCAATCCCTGATGATCAAAGCTCTGCGGTAGCTCATCACAATAAGATCACAGCACCTGATTCGGCTGAATGCTCAAAAAAAGGAAACAAGAAAACCACCACCCAAAAGTCAGTCTTGAGTATAATCGATTTCGAAACGGCATTGACTCAATCCATAGAAATATCAAACTGGATTAGAGAAATGGATCATAACTTTCCGGGTGAGCTGAACAGGGCAATAAAGACACCACACTGCCAGAGCTCTGAAGAAAGCCCTGCGCCCGATGCAAAACTCGACACATTGCAAAATCAATTGGAGGATGGAAAAACAAAAACCCTGCAGATACTGGCTTGTTCCGGAGCTTCTGCAGATACATCCAGTGACCAACCAGTCATAACCATCAATCTGGCTAGCACCCTCGACAGTCGGCAGCGCACAGGGTTAGAACAGGCCGCTTATGAGAACCACTTCCCCTATGCCCAACTGGTTCAGGCGTTGTTCATTCTGAACCAAAAACTCCCGTCCGAAAAGGCGGAAGCACTTAAGATCTATGAAAAAGCATTCGAGCTACTTTTACCGGCAGCCATTGCTGGTATACCGCTTGCCTACCAATTATTAATTGGAATGCAATTGCACAACCACCATCCGGCGGGCTGGCCCCAGGTGGAACCGGTAAACCGACTGTTACGCAGCATGGCTTCCAGGGAGACAAGCTTAAGCCAGATAAAGATTGAAGGGGCATTGAATGAAGGGTTTCTCGAGCAGATCTACCAGGATGTGGATATCACCACCCTGACAAAGATTGAACAGGAGTTGGCCAAAGAGTCAGACCTCTCGGGCAGAGGCAAAGAGGTGAAGGCCATTCTCAATGCCCTGAGAGAACCCGATACCCGCTCTAAAGTAACAGCCCTTAAAGCAATCCGCTCCAGAAATCAGGAGCTGCAACAAACCATCGGGTCACTGATACTGATACTTGAGAGAAAAAAAGAACCAGCGGCCGGTCAGATTTACAGTGAACTTTGGTCGTACAGCCTCAACACTTTGCAAATTAAGGGCGCCTTGAAAAAAAAATCTCCGCTCATTGATATATCTTATTTCCCACACGTACTAGCCATGACTGACCTGAAAGCATTCATGGATACCGAGCGTACCGGACAATTGCTCGAAAATAATCAACCCAGATTCATAGCCTTTTGGAAAATGGGCTTTTGGGAAAGCTATCTCAAAGCTTCGTTGAGCAAAGACAGCAAAAATGAAAAGAAACTATTTGATGAGCATCATGACAAAATAAGCAATAAAGCCATTGAAAAGTCCAGACCCGACTTAATAAAAGACTGGATTCTTGCCAGGTCTTTGCTGCTTTCAAGGAATTTTATTCAAGTCAAAAAGTTTCCGGTTCCGGCTTCCCCCACTTCGGCGCAACTGACATCTGGAACCGATACCAATACTGAAAAAGAAAAAAGAACCATAAACACAACCAGACGACCAACAGAGCTAAGGCCACGCATCCGACCATCAACAGAACCATTCAATGAACGGGTACACAACCAGTATTTATTTCAACTGGATAACAATATTATTCAGGAAGTGGTCTTGATTCAGGAAAACCCGAATTTTTTTTTACAACAGGTAGAAAAACACATCACTGCATTCAGAAAGACTTTACTGATCAATGGTGACCATGCAACAAACATACTGGGAATGGGTTATTACTATTTTCTGAAAGCACTGGCCATGATGGGAGCCAAAATGGCCGATGATAATAAAACGATTGAGTTGTCCCTAAGCCCGATAGTCAAACTCGTCGCCAAAAAGATAAAAGAGACTATTTTATTGTCTAAAAAACATTACTTCCCTTATGCCCCGATGCTCTTGCTGTTTTTTGAACAGGGTGTGGAAGAAAATTCTGCCAGCACATTAACAAATGCCAATTTCTCTGCATTCTCCGGGGTGTCACAGTCTATTGAGATTTTATTGGAATGGGACTCGAATCTATCGGTTCTGGCCGGAGTATTCCTCAAGTGGCTGGTGCTGCTTCCAAAGCCTTTCGAACTTAAACTGGCCTTTGATGCAGACACTTACGCGAAAAACCCGAAAAGCAAGATTCCGGGTAAGGTAACCCCTTCCATACGTCTACTTAGAAAGTTTCTGGAGCAGCTTCCGGTAGAAGGCTCTGATGGCGCCGTTGATGCTGTTTTGAATCAAATCGGCAAGACATTTACAAATGCCCGGCATCTGTCAAACGAACAACTTGAACAAGCGACAGCAACAGAGTATGCGCGAGCAGCTGGGTTAGGTAGCATAGCGGAGGCTGACGCTGTGACTGCGTGGAAGAAGCCGAAGGACGCGATTTTGGGACTGGAAGCCTTAATATTGGAAGGGACAGCGAAAGCAGATGCAGCAAAAACAGCATTAGCGAAAGCGGTACAGATATTGGAAAAGCATGAGACAGAGAACACGAAAGAAAAATTAAGATTGATACTGTATCTCGCTACTGGTCGAACAGAATTGATGAATTTTAGTGGTATGGATATATCCGTATATATCATTAGCTTTTCTATATTTGCCTTTGAATCAAAGTCAGAGATTTCCATATTGCTGAAACAGGCTCAGAAGGAGTACATTAATAAAGGTATTAATCCTGAACTACGGGCAACAGCAGATCTTATAAAACTTGCTTTTTATCTGGTTTGTGTACCAACAGAAGTGAAGCCGGACCTCCCACATCTTAAAGCCCTTTCCCTGAATGCCCAAGCCCGCTTAACAGCTCATCATTTTGGTCATGACTTACAACTTCTGACAAAATTAATTGATTTGTTTCCTGAACTGCTTAACGATGATAAAACATCGTATTGGATCAACACTCTTTTGCTGGCTCATCAGCATATCATCACGTTCATCGGTGGAAATGCAGAAAAGGCAAGAAAACTTCAGAGTGACTCAGATGATTGGAAAGAGATAAACCATTGGCTTCAGAGCTTTGTATGGCACAAGCCAGTCAAGTTCCATACAATTGCACGCAATCTTCACTCACAGCTCGTAGACTATGCAGTCTTTCACAATGACAACTTGAAAAAGTTCAAAGATGGAGACGAAAGTACTTTTATTCTTGCCATTGAACAGGCCAGAAAAGTTGGCTATCAGAAATTAAAACAGACGTTAAAACAATATGAAGATAAAACGGATATTCTATCAGTAAAGATGTCAGGCTGGCTTCACTGCCTGGCTGGATTGACGCTTCTGGAGGCAGAAATAAGTTCTGATCACAAGCAGATAGTATTGACCGGTCGCAAAAGAGTCCTGCTCAGCGCACATGATCATTTCGGCAAAGCTCGTGAACTTGGCTTCCCTTATGGTGGCTATCTGGAATCACTGGTGTTAATGCGGCTAGCCAACCACTATCAGTACTATCAGGGTGAGAACCCCGAAGCCTCGCAAACAGACCCGATTTATAAGCCTGTTATTCAATACGCATCGACCAAAAAACCAGAGAAAAAGATCTTTATTGAAGCAGGTAAGATTGTTACGGAAATTTTGCCCGGTTTGATAGCAAGCTCTCTACTGGGTGTGCGCTTTGCGGCTGAAGCGGCCATCAGAGTCTTTACTGATGAACGGTTTAATCTTCTGCATATCCCTCAGGCTGGGTGGCCAGCACTGATCGCAAAGCATTTTTTTATGAACCCCGTACACCATAACCTCCAATTTTTGTTCAGTCATGATGGCCCTGAAGTTGAAGAAGCGTTATTTCCCAGGATAATTGATCCAGACAGTATTGAAAGCATACTGTTGAAACCGCTGGAGAACACAAGGCGTTTTCCCATTAAAAAAAGACCAAAACAATATTGTATTTTTCTGGACAATGAAATCAAAAGTAATGACAGACCAGAGAACATTAAAAAGTACTTTAGCCTTGTAAAGGCTTTTGTATTAGGTAAATCAGAGATGCTGGATGCTTCATCCGAGGCAACCGTTTCTGAAATTGATCAGCTATCAGAGAGTGTTGCAAGCTATGGGCTAAGCCGGAATGAATATACAGCATCGTTCGAAGTGCTACAGGAAACACCACAACCTGATACCGCTTTTGATGCATTCGTTTATAACCTGCCCCGACTGGAATCTCACTCAAATTATGAGGCTATAAGAAGTGCTCTTTTGAAAAAACATCGCACAAAGTCAGTCTTGGTTCACTATTATTTATGGGCTTATGAGACGCTCAATAATAGCTATGACAACGAACAGGATCTGTTCTGGAATGAGATAATGACGAAGAAGATTGAGGAAAATACACAAATGAAAGCCGTTTTTTTGGCACTTCTGGCAACCGCCGATCTAACGCTTATGTATGATGAAAACCGGAAGGCTATGAGCACCGCATTCGAACGATATGATGCAAATCTTGCTCCCTGGCTGGATTTTTTTCACTGGATATCAATCACTCCCGCCTTTCTTCTGGGAGAGAAAGAAAGGGCAGACTTCCACCTGAGACGTTATGGAAACCAAAATATTATTAAGTCATTAAGCAATTATCCAGTATCTACTCAACAAGAGTAACAGGAAGGCCTTGACGGGCACGCCCGATGCGGACATTAATGAATGTATAGTTTGATCGGGGATAATCAAGTATATTGTTATTCAGCCTTATCTCTCTCAAACACCATGGCATCAACATTCTCATGCAAGGCCATAATTTATTTCATGCTGAGCAGGGTACTCCCGCTCAATCGGACAATCAGCGCCCTCTGACGGTAACAGAGCTGAACAGCCAAACCCGGCGAATGCTGGAAACGCGGTTCGCAAATGTCAGAGTTGAAGGCGAACTTTCCGGTCTTGCCCGACCCGGCTCAGGACACTGGTACTTCACCCTTAAAGACGCCAATGCCCAGATTCGCTGTGCAATGTTCAAAAACCGAAACCGCAGCCTGCGTTTTGTTCCGGCTGAAGGCATGCAACTGATTGTCAGAGGTCGGGTCAGTCTCTATGAAGGTCGGGGCGACTACCAACTGATTGTCGATCATATGGAAGAAGGCGGCGCCGGTGCTCTTCAGCGTGCTTTTGAGGCGCTTAAGCTCAAATTAGCCACTGAAGGTCTGTTCAATTCAGAGCATAAAAAGCCTCTGCCGGCCTTGCCCTCTCATATCGGTGTCGTGACCTCGCCAACAGGTGCCGCTATCCGCGACATCCTGGCAGTACTAAGAAGACGTTTCCCCTCCATACCCATTACCGTCATTCCCAGTGCAGTCCAGGGTAAAGAAGCTGCCAACGAGTTGGTCAGAGGCGTTGAAATGGCCAATCGCAGCGGGCTGTTTGACGTTCTTATTGTCGGTCGCGGGGGTGGCTCACTGGAAGACCTCTGGCCTTTCAATGAAGAAAGGGTCGCCAGAGCCATAGCAGCTTCCGATGTTCCCGTGGTCAGTGCTGTGGGCCATGAAATTGATTTTACCATTGCTGATTTTGTCGCCGATTACCGGGCCCCTACGCCATCGGCAGCAGCTGAGGTGCTCAGTCCTGACCAACAGGATATTCTCAATAAGCTCGCCTTACTGAACCGCAAGCTTCAGGCTTTAATGAAGCATCGTCTGCAAGTCCTGTCCCAGACGCTCGATAACACCAGTCTGCGCCTGCGTCATCCGGGCGAACGCCTGAGAGAGCATCACCAGCGGCTGGAAGATCTGCACATTCGGCTTCAGCAATCCATGACCATCGCCCTGCAGTTCCATTCTGCAAGGCACCAGAGACTCAACGACAGGCTCCTGCAGTCTTCACCTTCAAGACGCATTGAGCGGCTGCAAGGCCAGTTGAATCTGCTGAAAAATCAACTGGATTCATCCATACAAGTACTTTTAAAGCAGAAAGAAAGTCGCTTAAAACAACTGACCGGCATGCTGGATGCCGTCAGCCCCCTGGCAACACTGTCGCGAGGCTACAGCATTGTGGCCAGGGGCGATGAATTTATTCGAGAGGCCGGGCAACTGACGGAAGGTGAACGGGTGACGGCACGATTCAGCCAGGGTTCAGCAGACTGTCAGGTGATTGAGATTCGCAAATCGTGACGACTATACCTCAATCCTCAACCGTTCTGACTCCCCATAACACCGCTGCCAATCCGGATAATGTCTCAAACCTGGTTAAGAAAACTCAGAGTAAAGGCAGCTGATCAATCAGGGCGATGCCGTACATCAGGCATTAAGCTGTTTTATAAATCCCAGTGCAGTTGCAAATTAAGCCAGGAATCCGTTGACATGCAAAAGAATCGGGCAAGATTTAAAGCGCTGCCTGGAGTAATTCCCTGCTTGCCATTAACAAGTTCATTGACCGGCTGTTAAGGAGGGTGTCGCATAACTCTGCCTCCCATGCTCCAGATTGGGAACCCGTACCTTATCTAAGCTTTAGAGCCGGGTTTTCAGTGGAGGTATGTATTTCCACGCTGGGGCGTGGGAACCAGTTGTTGGAGTTTTGCAACACCTTCTTGATGAAGAAGATAAAAAACACGCTTGTTTTCTTGATCTATCCTTCTCCTCTGTAAACCAGAGGACAAGGATAGAATTATTAAACACTCACTTTTTGCGGCAC
>NZ_JAHHPN010000352.1:0-2001 GCF_024606325.1 Endozoicomonas sp. ONNA1 | reverse complement strand
CTCACGGATCAAAATGCCCGTTTGTTGGCATTTTTTGCCTCCGGCGGCGGACTGGGTTGTTTGGCAAACCCGATAAAATTGAGTATGTCGCCACAAAGATTAAATTTACTGGCCGAGACCTGTGACAGCGTAAAACGGCTGGTTCACGGGGCTGAAGCACTGCTGGACGGGTGCCAGGCATTCTTGCAACTGGCGGGCAAGAGTCGTTCACACAGGGTCAAGTCATTTCGGCATGAATTACCGCAGCTGATCAACCGGTTCCAGATGTTGAAAAAGACCATTGAATCCGGGTTAAAGAGTATCATTCTTCCTGTGCAAGCCGCCGAAGAAGGACAGCTATCCCCGGGAATATTTCGTCAGTGGGTGGCAGACTGTCATCAGCTTCAATCCTGTCTTCAGGCACTCAACCCTGATAGCGCTGAGCAGGTGCGAAGTGTCCATGAGCTGATTTTTTCCTTGCATCAGCGTTTTGTAGAGGTATTGGCACCGGTCGCTCTGGCTTCGGGCCAGGGCAGGCTTTCCAGGAAAGATCGCGTTACCTATGTTGATTGCAGGGCTCCGGGTAAGCCGGATGATAAGGCACCAATACTGAGGCAGTCCTGCAAAACATCAATCAAAGCATTAGGGTGTTCAGGGACAGTTATCAGTATGGATGAAGCCGTGATTGTTAATCTGAATCTTGGCAGTCATGTGAGCCTTATCGAGCTACTTGAAAACGCAGAGGGGGGCAAAGGACGAACCTTGAGGCTGAAATTTTCTGACGACTTTGATAGAACTGATAATGATGAGAAATCCGGCAAATTCCGGCGTATGTGGTTTCTGGCGCAGTTATTGAAGGAGGTCGAACTGGATAAAAATGCTGATAGCATGAAGCTGAGTTGCAACGCCGTAGCGGGTGAAATGAACATCGAATGCTCCCGTATGAGATCACCTGAAACCATGCAGCATGCCTTTGAAAAACTGATCATTGTGTTACGTGCTATGTGTAATCTGGATATTGAGCTGAAGGGCAGACCCATTTTTGAAGGAGGTCAGTGGGACTTTAACTTACTTGCACAACGCCTTAATCCTGATGTTGCGACAGAGGCAGATAGATTCGCTTTTCAACATTGCCTTTTCGCAATGTCTTATCAAAATAAAAGCACCTTCTCCAAGACTGCCCCTTGCTGTCGGTTATTGAGCAAACACCATCAACAATTTGCTCATTATGCTCATCGGTTCGGTATGTATCATTTGTCATTGGATCGTGGGAGAAAACCAAAAGAAAGTGAGCAGGAAATCTTAATGAGTGCTGAGATGAGCGAGGACATCCGCAGGGAGCTCTTACACCATTTTTTATTATTTTATCCCGTAAGCGCTGTTAGATTGATTGAGCAAGTGTATGACATCGGAAATCAATGCTTTGTTATTAATCCATCCAGGAATTACAGATTGGAGTTTTATGTACCACCGGGCCAGCCACTTGGGGATCATAAAGAAAAGATCAGGAATACCTTGCTGAAGCATGGGCTGGAATATGCCAGCCAGCGGGTTCGGAATGATAAAAACTTTGTATTACCCGCGTTTTCAGGAGATCCCTGCGAACTGGGAGATTTGAGTGAAGAGCTGAAGAATGATAGCGATGTCGTTAAGGCCGCTATCGCAAAATGTCCCTTGGCTCTGCGTTATGCAAGTATAAGACTTCGAGACGATAAAAACATTATCAGAATGGCCATTGCTGAAAGTATTTATCCCTTATCATATGCCAGTCAAAAGGTATTGGAGGATCGCCAGTGCATGCTCGACTTAATTGAAATAAATCCCCAAGCTTTCAATTATGCTGTTTCAGGACTTAAAGGTGATACGGCTTTTATTGAGGCAGCAAAACAAAGAAACCCGCAACTTCGTCAATACCTCAGATAATCTGCGAATAAGGTCTGATCGATTCAGATAACGCTGACCAGTGTAAACCCTGATGTTGTTTTTTCTACTGCGTGCTTCAGGCTGGCGAGTGAACTTTAT
>NZ_JAHHPN010000351.1:0-1031 GCF_024606325.1 Endozoicomonas sp. ONNA1 | reverse complement strand
ATCACAGCCGGTGATTGTCCGCAGTTCCGGCATCAACGAAGACAACTACGGCGATGCCCAGGCGGGCAAATACCTCTCTGTCGTTCAGCGAGAAGACGATGTATTAAGAACCTGCCTTAAGGTCATGGCCTCAGGTTACCGGCCTGAAGTCTGTTCCGAAGGTATACCGCAACCCATGGCGTTGATTATCCAACACTGCGTGGATTGCCGATATGGCGGGGTCGCCATGAGCTTTCAGGCTTTTCAGGATGATACCGTCAGGATTGAGTTCACTCCCGGACAACCCAAAGGCGTGGTGGCAGGGCAGTTTGGCAACACACCCCACCGCATTGATATTTTTCGCGAGGATCGCAAAGAAGAAACTGACCATTATCAATTCGTACCCGGGAAGATCTCAAGTCACTTCATCCTGCACAAAGACGACAACGGCTACTCGGAAAAAGAAATTTTTGATGCCGATGCTCAATCAAACGACGATGAACAACCACTCAGTGATAAAACGATTTCAAAACTCAGGGAGGCGCTGACAAAGCTGGAAGACCTGTTGCTCTGCCCCGTGGATGCGGAGTTTGCCATCGATCATCAGGGTCGCCTGTTGCTGTTGCAGGTGCGGCCTGTAACCCGGCTCCCTGGCGGCATGGATTTTGCCCTGCCTATACCCGAAGAGTCTCTGGTCATTGGACAGACCGTCAGTGAAGGCTTCTGCACCGGACCCATCTGGCTGGCCAAAAAACAAGAGGCTGGCTCTATGCCAGAGAGAGCTATTATCGTGGCCCGACACGCTGAAGACTGGATGCTTGAGCCTGAGTTCCTGAAGCGGGCAGGGGGGGTTGTCCTTGCTGAAGCAGGATTCAATGATCATGTAGCAATCGTCATGAGACAGAAACGAAAAACTTTGATGCTGGCTGATGGTCAGTTTGAGACATTAGCCGTTCAGGATGGCCAACAGGCGACACTGGCCTGTGCCCGCTTTAAAGGTGAGCCCGGAGCCTTCATTGTTGCCGGTGACATTACCGAAAAACTGGCCAGTC
>NZ_JAHHPN010000350.1:0-1029 GCF_024606325.1 Endozoicomonas sp. ONNA1 | reverse complement strand
GCCGGTGATAAGGGATTTCGCCCGCTGTACTCCGGTGGGTTGATGGTGGCGAACAAGTGGAAGCCCGGATGGGCGTCACCCGCAAGAATATCGTTCAATTCACCTTCCAGGTGCTGGCTGTCGATCAGATTCATCTCTGAAATAACCACGATGCCGCCATGCACTTTGGCTTCTGGTTGGCAGTTAGCTTTGTCATCGGGGCAGACCCGATCCGAAGCTATTCACGCTCTGGCCACTGATTGTTTTCACATGGCCAGGGCAGCAAATTCTGATGTGCAATGCATTGAATGCATAGCCAACCGCCTGTCTGAATCACTGGTATGGCAGGGTTCCGCTGATCAACCCTTGTCAGCACTGGCTGACGATCTTTATCACGGCCTGATGAATCAAAAAGATCGTGAAAGTCGCCGATTGTCCCGCCTCCATGACCGGTTGGCAGACTCACCCGTTATATTCCTGCAGGGAGAAACCGGCACCGGGAAAAGTTACTTTTCCGCCAGGATGGCAAAAGCCTCAGGGGAGGTTTCGGTGATTTCCCTTGGGCCTTCTGACAGCGAACAGACCCTGATGAAACGCTGGCAGTGGCAAAAACACGCCGATGGCGACCGCTCTATGGTGCAGCAAAACCGGATGCTGATGGAATGGGCCAAAACACCCAACTGCAGATATCCGTTAAATCCCTGGGGGTAAACTCATGCTCCGGTAACAGTTCCTGATAATATTGCCAGAGTGTCATCACACTTTCGGACGCACTGTGTGCAATGTCGTTTATTTGAGGCTCCGGCAGGTGCCGTTGTAGCTGTCTGACCAGAGCCGGTTCAACCACCATGTCTCGAAGAAATGCCTGATCCAGACGAGGGTAATAAGCTCTGGGCAGTTTCTCTTTCAGGGCCGGGTCCAGCTGGCGTCCGGCGTAATGATCCGGGTTACCGGTGAGAATCACCCGGTGTTTTGAGCTGACCTTGACAGGATGACCATTCACATAGATGCAGGGTTCCGGTTCCCATAAGCCGTTTAATGACGCCAGCA
>NZ_JAHHPN010000349.1:0-1783 GCF_024606325.1 Endozoicomonas sp. ONNA1 | reverse complement strand
TGGGCAGGGACGTCATTGTACGTGACAAGAACAAGATTTCATTATTGCTCGATTTGCCCATTGAAATACAATCCAAAATTTATAGCTATTTGCAGACCCGTGATATTGCCCATTTAACACGGGCAAATTCATACCTTAACAACACGCTCAAAAATGATACTTCAATGGCTAGGGCATGGTATCGCCAGATTGCTTCATCACACCAGGCTCTAATAAAGACAATCGTCACTGAAAAAGATAAGGATCAACTCGAGAATTGGTTGAGCCGGTTTACAATGGATAAGGCATTAGTCAAGTCAGTCATGGATCGTCATGGGAGTATTGACTTTCCTGCTCTGTTCTCTTTCACTCTCACTAAACTGATGATTGAATGCAAAACATTTATATTTGAGACAAAAGCCTCCCTCCCCAATAATGGCAAGATCAACTCTGCTACCTTCAGTGCCGATGGCCGCTATCTGGTGAGCGTCAGCGATAGTAAAACGGTGATAATCTTTGGTCGGGAGACCGATGGTTCATGGCAAGCAAAAGGCACTATCCCCCATAATGGTCGTGTCATATCATTCATGCTCAGTAACGATGGCCACTATGTAGTGACCGCCAGTGAAGATCGCAATGCGAGAATCTATGGCAAGAAGGACGAACATTCATGGGAAGAAAAAACCACTATTACCCATGATAATCGTCTCATGTCAGCTACCTTCAGCGCCAACGATCGCTATGTAGTGACCGCCAGTCACGATGGCAAGGCGAAAATCTATGGTCTGGAAGACGATGAGTCATGGGCAGAAAAAGCCATCATTAGCCACGATTCTTTAACATCAGCCACCTTCAGCGCCGATAGTTGCTATATGGTGACCACCAGTCTGGATCATACAGCAAAAATCTATGGCAAGATGAACGATGGGTCATGGATAGTAATAGCCATCATTTCCCATGACAAACCAGTCTGGTCAGCCAAATTCAGCGCCGATAGCCGACATATGATCACCTGTTGTGAAGGTAACAGGATGAAAATCTGTGGCCTTGAGAACGATGGGGCATGGGAAGAAAAAGCCATCTTTCCCAATGAGGATCGTTTCTTCTCTGTCACATTCAGCGTCGATAGCAGCCATATGGTAACCTCCGGTCAAGATGGCAGGGCGATAATCTATGGTCTGGAAGACGGATCATGGAACGAAAAAGCCATCATTTCTCATAATGATTGGGTCCTCTCAACCACCTTCAGCCCCGATAGCCGCTGTGTGATCACCCGCAGTAGAGATAAAAAGGCGAAAATCTATCGCCTGAACGATCATGGATCATGGGAAGAAAGAGCTACCATTTCCCATAATAAACAGATCAACTCAGCCAGATTCAGCTCCGATAGCCGCCATGTGATGACCCACGGTGAAGACAGGAAGGTAAAAATCTATGGCCGTAAGGTCAATGGATCCTGGGAAGAAAAAACCACCATTTGTAGTGGTTTGTATATTAGATCAGCATCCTTCAGCGCCGATGGCAGCCATTTGGTCACTGCCAATAACGATAATGTGTCGGAATTTATTTATCACCAGTTAAGACATACATTTTTTAGTTTACTCCCGCCGTTAGATTCTCATCTTGCTATTGTTTACGGTCAGGTAAGCGATGGGTCATGGCAAAAAAAAGCCACCATTTCCTATCCCAGAGGGATCGTGTCAGCCACCTTCAGCGTCGATGGCCATGTGTTGTCCATCCATGAAGATGAGTCGGCGAAAATCACTGAACTAAGCATGGATGAATGACTGATTGCTGTCACTCA